>CAZVMY010000126.1:0-7790 GCA_964628955.1 uncultured Methylocystis sp. | reverse complement strand
CTCCGGAAGAACCCAAGGAAGCGCAACCTTAAGCCGCGTCAAGGCTGAGCGCCGCTGCCTTGCAAGCAGGAGGTCTTTGATGACTCGTTCTCTGAAACGTCGACTCTGGAACAGAACCGATGAGCTTCGTCCGCGAGATACAAGCCGCCATCCTTCAAGAGCAACCCGATCTAGGAACAGTTCTTTTGCGCTTACGACTGCTGGCCGCTCGGCTAGGCAGCGAGCAATTGGAGGATTGGGTAAAGCATGAGGCTGAGGGATACCCAAAGGAGGTAGAGGTTCCGCCTTATCGCAAAGTCGGTGTTTCCTACCGCGCCAGTTTCTCCGGTGCGTTTGGCGGTGGAATTCGAAATGCCCCGATCCCGCCTTACTTGATCGAAATGCATGCGGGCAAACATTGGACTGAACATCAGGTTCGCGAGAGCATCGCTAGCGTGCAGGGAATGGCCTCCGAGGGGTCCCGTTTGGGCGTCAACGCCGCAAACCTCATAATGCTGTTACAGGGGAAGGTGTATGAAGGCCTTGCCTGCAACTCTGTAACGGGAGATATTTCAGTTATTGCTGTTCGAGAAATTATTCAATCTGTTAGGGCGCGGATAATTGAACTGACCATTGCTCTTGAGAAACAAGTCCCAGAAGCGGTCAGCGTAGCTCTCGAAAGCACAAATTTTAGTTCTGCGGACCATGCAGCCAAGGTAACCCAGATATTCAATCAGACGATACACGGGAACGTCACGCACGTTATTGTGAGCGACAATGCTCAGGTGTCTCTCGCGATCGCAGCCGGAGACCAAGACTCGATGATAGGTGAGCTAACCAAAGCCGGGCTGACAGAGGGGAAGGCTAAGGAGATCACCGCAATCATCGCGTCCGAGAAGCCGGAGAGCGCCGACAAGCCGCTGAGCGGCAAGGCGACGTCTTGGATCAGAAATAACGCGCCCAAAGCCGCCGGAGGAGCATGGAAAATTGGATCAGCTATAGCCACCGACGTTCTCAAGGAAGCAGCTCCCCGATATTGGGGGCTCAAGTAGCGGGAGCCTTACTCGGCGGCACGTCTAACGAGCCAAGCGGAAATATCTGATTTTCCTTGATTGTTGTCGGAAAGATATTCTCAGCGATTGCAGCGGCCTAGACTGATTGTCGGAGATTTCTGTCGGCTATCGCGGCCAAAGTACCCCTCCGCTACCAGAACCTGCGTCAACCGGTGCACCTCAGAGCTTCGACAGCACCGCGCGAAGCGTCGGTTCTCTCGTCAGCGTGTTCTCCAGCCTTTCGCGCCAGCGCGGTCCCTGGGCCAATGCGTCTTCGTAGGCCGTCCGGAGGTCTTCAGGTCGATCTTCCGCAAGCACCATGATCAGCAATGCCGCTTGCCGGCGGTCCTTGAAGGCTTTGCTCCGGTCCGGTCCGGACTCGTGTCGCGAGGCGACGATGAGCTTGTGGATCGCGAAGCGTTCCGGTCGCGGAATCTGCACGAGGACGCCGTCGCGATAGGTCACGGCCGCGTGGATCGGCTCCGCGAGCAGATAGTTCAGGTGATGGAGCGACTGGGCGTGAACGCCGAGAGCCGCGAGCGGCCGCAGGCCTTCCTCGGCCTCGAACGATGGCGTCAGAAATTCGACGAGCAGGTCGCCTCGCGTCTGTCGCCAGCGCCAGACCTTGTCCCGATCGACGGTCGGCACCGGTGCGAACGAGAAATCGCCGAGTACGGTTTGCAGCGGCTCGGACACGGTGTCGGCCAGGGCGAGCGAAAGCCGCTGGAAGCTTGCAATATCAAGATCGCTCGTCTGCGCCAGATCGTCGAAGCCATATCGGACGCCGAGTTCGCCCGTGTAGAACTGGAAGGCGCGTGTGCCGACGACCGTCCCGCCGAGGCGGAAGACGCCAGCTCGCGCGAGCGCTCCCAGCAGGCTGCCCGTTGCGGCATCGACGCCGGAGAAACCTTCGGCGCGCAGGATCCGGATCAGTCGCGCGCGCTCCGATCGCGCATGCTCACGGCTTCTGCGCAGTTCGGAGGTGCGGTCGAGTCGCGCGCGCAGGTCCGGACCGTCTTCGCCGATGTACGCTTTCCGGACGGATGCCCCGATCCGGTAACTGTCATACCAGTAGACGCGCCCGTTCCGCTCGACCCGGGTCGGCGTGCCGCGCAGGTCTGAAACCGCCTCGTCCTGCAGCGAGCGCAGCAGGTCATGGTACGCGGCGTGAGCGATTGCGGAGTGACGCTGAAAGGAGCGATGTTCAACAAGCGCCATGATCGTTGAACATAGGCCGTGCTCAACAAAGATCAACGATGTTGAGCATGAGACCGGTCCCCCGGGAGCAGGTCGGCTCCATCACTCCGACAGATGGAACGCCACGACGCCGGCGAGCACCACGCCGATCGCGAGCAGTTTGGTGGTCGAGAGCGGCATGGCCTCCATGCCCCACATGCCGAAACGATCGATCATGACCGCGCCGATCATCTGACCCGTCACGATCGACATGACGAACAGGATGCTACCCGTCCGCGGCACGATGAGGAGTCCGCCGAGCACGAACATCGCTCCGATCACGCCGCCGCACCAGGCCCACCAGGGCGCCGAAGCGACCTCGGCGAGGGAGGGTTTCGCGGCGCCGACGACCGTCAGGGCGGCGAGGATCAGCACGGCGCTGAACGAAAGCGACAGCAGCGCCGCCGAAAGGGGCGAGCCGAGCCGGCGCGCCGCTTCGGCGTTGACCGGTGCCTGCCACGTCAGCACAAGTCCGATGGCGACGCAGATCGCGATCCAGCCGATCTTCGTCAGGGTCGTGGTAAGGTCCATGCGCGCGGTCCGTGGAAAGAGGGGAAGCTCAGGTGTCTGCCTATTGGGTCTCGCGCGTCCATGTGACCGACGCGGAAGAATACGCAAAGTATGCCGTGCTGGCGGGGCCGGCCATCGAAGGGCACGGTGGCGTTTTTCTCGCCCGCGGCGGCCGGCAGGTGATCCTCGAGGGTGGCGCGTTCGAGCGCACCGTGGTCGCGCGGTTCCCGAGCCTCGAGGCGGCCGAACGCTGCTACCATTCGCCGGAGTATGCGGCGGCGCGCCGGTTCACGATCGGCACCGCCGAGCGCCACATGGTGGCCGTCGAGGGGCTCGACTGAGCGGCTGCGAGCCGCGCGATCGGCTGGTCACGGCAGGATCACGCTCGAACCCGTGGTCCGGCCGCCTTCCAGGTCCTGATGGGCCTCGACGACGGTCGTCAGCGTATAGCGCTGGTCGATCGAGACCCGGAGCACGCCGGCACCGACCATGCGAAACACCTCGCCGGCGGAATGCAGCAGGTCTTCCCGGCTGGCGGCATAGGTCGCCAGCGTCGGCCGGGTGAAATAGAGCGAGCCCTTCTTCTGCAGCAGCGCTGGCGGCACGTCGGGTGCCGCGCCGCTGGCCGAGCCGAAGGAGACGAACAGGCCGCGCGGCGCGAGGCTCTCGATCGAATCGTCGAAGGTGTCGCGGCCGACGGAATCGTAGACGACAGGGACGCCGCGGCCGCCGGTGATCTCGCGGACGCGCGCGGCGACGTCCTCGCTCGATCGGTCGATCGCGTGCGCATAGCCGTTGGCGAGGGCCGCGCGGCATTTCGCGGCGCCGGTGGTGACGCCGATCATGACGGCGCCCAGATGCCGGCCCCACTGGCCGGCGAGCTGGCCGACGCCGCCCGACGCGGCATAGAACAGCACGTGTTCGCCGGGCTTCATGGCATAGGTGCGGTTAAGCAGGTACTCGACCGTCATGCCCTTCATCAGCACGGCGGCGGCGACCTCGTCGGAGATGCCGTCGGGCACCGGCACCAGACGTGCGGCGGGGATCAGCCGGTGCGAGGCATAGGCGCCGCCCGGCCCGCCGCCGTAGGCGACCCGGTCGCCGACCGCGAGGCCGCTGACGCCATCACCCAGCGCCAGAACGACGCCGACGGCCTCAATGCCGAGCGGGCTCGGCAGCGGCATGGGGTAGTGACCGGAGCGCTGGTAGATGTCCATGTAGTTCAGGCCGATCGCCCGATGCTCGATCAGCGCCTCGCCCGCCTGCGGGGCCGGGAGGTCATGCTCGATGAGGCTCATGACCTCGGGCCCACCCTGGGCCAACATGATGACGGCGCGCGCTTTCATGGCCTTGCGATCTCCGGTGCTGGTGATGATGGGCGCTACTGGAACGCGAGGCTCGGCAGGTAGGTCGCGATGCCGGGGTAGATCATGATCAGCAGCATGGTCCCGAGGATCAGGAACCAGTACGGGATGGCTGCACGGAAGATCTCGAGCACGGAGACGCTGTCGTCGCGCACCGCTGCCTTCACGGTGAACACGAGGATGCCGAACGGCGGCGTCAGCAGCCCGGCCTCGATGGCGAGGATGCCCGCGATGCCGAAGGCGATCGGGTCGAAGCCGAGCGTCATCGCGATCGGCGCGAAGATCGGCACGGTCAGGAGCATGATCGAGATCGAGTCGATCAGCATGCCGAGTACGAACCAGATCAGCACCATGATGGCGAAGATGCCCCAGGGACCCAGTGGCGAGTTCAGGAACAGGTCCTGCACCGCATTGGTCAGGCCGGTCATTGCCAATGTCCGCGAATAGAGCGCGGCGGTGAAGAGCAGCAGGAGGATCGGCGCAAGCGTGCGGCCGACCGAGAGGATGGCAGAAATGACGCCGTCGAGCCGCACGCCCTTGATGAAGGCCAGCACAAGCCCCGCGATGGCGCCGATGCCGGCTGCCTCGGTCGGCGTGTAGAGCCCGGCCCAGATGCCGCCGAGCACGATCAGAACGATGAAGCAGATGCCCAGGCTGCTGACGATCGTCGCGCGCGCCTCGGCCGCGGTCGGTGTTTCAGGGGGGAGCGGGGCCGTCCCGCGCGCGGCTTCGCCGACGGTCTTGGGGCTGAAAACGGCGACCAGTACGACATAGCCCACGAACAACGTCGTCAGCACCAGTCCCGGCAGAATGCCGGCGATGAACAGCCGGCCGATCGACTGGTCCGTGAGGATACCCCAGACGATCATCAGCACGCTCGGCGGTATCAGCATGCCGAGGCAGGAACTCCCCGCGACGACGCCGAGCGCGAAGCCCTTATGGTAGCCGAGCGCCTTCATGCCCGGATAGGAGATGCGCGAGAAAGCCGCGGCCGAGGCGATGCTGACCCCGGTCACGAACGAGAAGACCGCGTTGCCGAGGATGGTCGCGACCGCGAGCCGGCCCGGCACCCGCCGCAGCCGCCGGTTGATCGCGCCATAGATGTCGTTGATCGCGCCGGAGCGGCCGATGAACTCGCCCATCAGCATGAACAGCGGGATGACGGCGAAGTTGAAGTCCCGCAGCGCGTTCAGCGCCGTGTTGGCGACGAGCGACTCGACGACGCTCCAGCGCCCGGTCACCATGAAGATGCCGAGCACGCTCACCATGCCGAGCGCGATCGCGATGTGCACGCCGAGCACGACGACGGTCACCATCAGGATGACCAGCGCGAGGGCGGTCTGGAGATCGAACATGAGGCGGGACGATCCGGTTCAGACGGCGCTGGAGGGCTCGCCGAAGGACTCGTCCCGGACGTCTGTCAGGGTCATCCAGGCGAGAATGACGTAGTTGAGCGCACACAGCACGCTGCCGGTGACGATCACGAGGCGTGTCGGAAAGACCGGCACATGGATCGCGCCCTCGCCGTCGAACTCCCAGTTCACGAACGAGTCGATCATCGGCCAGAAGGCGCCCCGGGCGATGATCAGGAAGAAAATGCAGCCGAGCAGGTAGCCGACGGTCAGTCCAGCCTTGCCGATCCGCGGCGGCAGCGCATCGACGAGAAAGTCGGCATGCAGCATGGAACGGCTGCGGACCGCGAAGCCGGCGCCCAGAAAGACGATGATCACGATCGAGTTCGAGACGATCTCGGTCATGCCGTTGAACGGTCTCCCGAGCAGGCCGCGCCCGACGACGTCGGCGAGGATCAGGAAGCAGAGCGCGAGCGCCCAGAGCGCCGAGATCACCATCAGCGTCTTCGACAGACGGTCCGACGCCTTGATCAGAAACATGGGTGCGGTCCGTCCGGATCGGTCTGGAAATGAAGCGCCGACGGCTGGCGCCGTCGGCAGGAAGTCCCGCCACCGGACAGGCCGGGGCGGGACGCTCAGGCGATCACTTGATCGGGAAACGGACCGGCCACTTGTAGCCGATTGCTTCGGCCGCCTCGATCGCCGCCTTGAGTACAGTCGTAGCCGGAAGGTTGCGGCCATCGAGTTCGGTCGCCTTGGCCTGCGGCCAGTCGGTCAGAGATTTCGCCCATTCGGCTCGCAGTTCGGGTGACACGGTCTTCACCTTGACGTTGGGCAGTCCGCGCAAAGTCTCGATATCGCGGTCGTAGCGCTGCTTGTTGACCACGCCCACCTGTTCCTCGAAGTCGGCGGCGACCTCCATGAGGATCGGCTTCACGTCCGCGGGCAACTTGTTGAACGCATCGCGGTTGATGGTCAGGCCGTGCCAGGTGATCGAGCCGAACCCGATGATGGTGTAGATGGGCGCGGGTTCGTGCAGCTTGAGGTTCACCACGGCGCTCGGAAACATGATCCAGCCGCTGTACACGTTGGTCTGCATGCTGGTGTAGGCATCGGGCAGCGAACTCTGCACCGGCGTGATGCCCGCATAGCTCAGCCAGTTGAGATTGAGACCGGCGCCCGCGATCTTCTGGTTCTTCAGGTCGGCGAGCGTATTCCAGTCGAACTTGGTGACGAGGTTGTAACCGCCGTCGGTGATGCGCGCGAGCAGGATCTGGTTGTGCCGGTCCTCGAACACCTTGCCCAGATAAGGCACCTTCTTGTAAACGGCCTGGGCGACACGGAGGCTTTCGACCGGGTCCATGGTGCCGAACGGCAGCATCACCTGGAAGGCGTGCATCGGCAGGTTCGACGGTTCGAAGCAGAAGCAATAGCCGCCGATGTCGACGATGCCGTCGCGGACCGCCGCGAGCGTTTCGTTGACCTTGACGATCGAGCCGCCATAACCCTCGACGAAGGCTAACTTGTGCGGCGTGCGCGCCTCGACGCGCTTCTTCAGTTCGACCTGGAAGTAGTCTTTCATAAGACCTGCGTAGACCACCCCGGTGGGATGCCCCGTGGCGATCCTCAGCGTGATGTTGTCCGCCGTCGCGGCCGTCGGCGTCGCAAGCCATCCGCCGCAGAGCGCGGCGGCGAACGCGAGGCCCCTGAGCGTCGTCGAAACTCCCGTCATCGTTCTCCCCTTTTGTTAACGGCCGTTCGTCCGGCCTTGTTCGTCCATTCGTCGCCAGCCGGAGCCGGCGGTCAGGTCGTCTGGTCAGGCTGCGCGCAGCATCGCGCGCCGGTCGAAACGGGCGAGTCGCGCGAGCAGGTATTCGATCTCGCCCTTCGCCGACGCGCTCAGGCCGCCGGCCGGCTTGCGCTGGGCATCCGATGCGATGATCCCGCGCTGCATCATGACGTATTTGCGCACGGCCAGACCCACGCCCTGCTGCTGCTCGTATCGGACCAGCGGCAGATGGGCGTCGAAGAGGTCGTGCGCCGCGTCGCGCTGGCCGGACCCGGACAGCCGGACGACGTCGACCAGCATGTCGGGAAAGGCATAGCCGGTCATGGCGCCATCGGCGCCGCGCTCCATCTCGAAATCGAGGAAGAGACCGCCGTTGCCGCACAGGATCGAGACGTGCCGCATCGACCCGTCCGCCTCGAAGCCGCGCAGCGCCGTGATCTTGTCGAGGCCCGGCCAGTCCTCGTGCTTCAGCATCACGCAGGACGGGTTGTCGCCGACGATCGTCCGG
>CAZVMY010000125.1:0-7798 GCA_964628955.1 uncultured Methylocystis sp. | reverse complement strand
GTCTACGATCTGCCGCTGAACGAGGTCGTGTTCGATTTCTACGACCGGCTGAAGTCGGTTTCGAAGGGCTATGCCTCGTTCGACTACGCCATCCGCGAATACCGCGAGGGCGACCTCGTCAAGCTCTCGATGCTCGTCAACGGCGAGCCCGTGGATGCGCTCTCGATGCTCGTCCACCGGACCCGCGCCGAGATGCGTGGCCGCTCGATGTGCGAGAAGATGAAGGACCTGATCCCGCAGCACCTGTTCCAGATCCCGATCCAGGCGGCAATCGGCGGCAAGATCATCGCCCGCGAGACGGTCAAGGCGCTCCGGAAGGACGTGACCGCCAAATGCTACGGCGGCGATGCCAGCCGCAAGCGCAAGCTGCTGGACAAGCAGAAAGAGGGCAAGAAGCGCATGCGCCAGTTCGGCCGCGTGGAAATCCCGCAGGAAGCCTTCATCGCCGCGCTGAAGATGGATGGCTAGGTCGTGTGGGCAAACCTGATTCAGCATCGGATTGTTGCGCGCTGCACGAACTCGAGGAAGCTCGACGCGAGCGCGTCGTAGCGTGTCGCCACGCGGCGTGAGTGCTTGATCTTGCTGCCGGTGGACCGAGTTCCAGTCGCCGAACTCGAGCGGCAGATCGCGCCACCGCACGCCCGTGCGGGTCAGCCTAGAGAACCCCGTCCTGCACCCGCCGATGGTCCAGTGGCCGCCACCCGCCCTACGTCCGGCTCTCGATCAGGAACGGCGCGAAGAACGCCCATTTCGCGTCGCGCATCAACCCACGAAGCACCGCCGTAATCCCCAGAGAGCAGCGTTGAGTCAGACATCAATAGATTTGTGAATCCCGTTTGTCCGCACGATCAAACTTGAAGCTCGGACAATATCGGAAACGGGGCGACGAGGAGAACCGAACGATGTTCGTCGAGGTCAACGGCACGCGGCTCTATGTCGACGTGGAAGGTGCCGGGCTGGTGCCGGACGGGCCGCGCATGCGCGAGAAGCCGACCCTGATCCTGCTGCACGGCGGTCCCGGCTTTGACCACACGCTGTTCAAGCCCGATTTTTCGGCGCTCGCCGACGTGGCACAGCTCGTCTACGTCGACCATCGCGGCAATGGCCGCAGCGCGGGCAGCGATCCCTCGACCTGGACGCTCGCCCAGTGGGGCGACGACGTGAAGGGGCTTTGCGACGCGCTCGGGATCGAGAAGCCGATCGTCTGCGGCGTCTCCTTCGGCGGCTTCGTCGCCCAATCCTACGCGACGCGGCACCTGGAGCATCCCGGCAAGCTGATCCTCATCAGCACGGCCGCGAGGATCGACTATCCGCAGGTGTTCGACGCCTTCGGCGCACTCGGCGGCCCCGAAGCGCGCGCGGTGGCGGAAGCCTATTGGATGGAGCCGACGATGGAGCGCCGGCAGGCTTTTATCGACCGCTGCGTGCCACTCTATAACGGCCAAGCGGCGGTCGTGGACGACTGGCGCCAGCGATCGATCGTCCGGCACGAGGTCGGGCTCGCCTTCAACGGTCCGAAGAACGAACACGGCCGCATGGATTTCCGTGCCGCGCTGGCGGTGGTCACCTGTCCCGTGCTCGTCATGAGCGGGGATCGCGATCCGATCACCCCGATCGCCTTCGGCGACACCGTCGCCGCCTCGCTGGTCAACGCGCCGGTCCGGTTCGAGCGCTTCCCCGGCGCCGGTCATCCGGTGCAGGCGGACGCGCCGGAACGGGCGTTCGGACTGATCAGGGAGTTTATCCTGGCAGGCTGAGCCGGATCGAGCCGATCCGCGTGCGACGACGGACTCCGACGGCGACCCGTCATCGGCGCGTCACGGCTGCGCGTCACGTCAGCGTGACCGACAGGCCGGCAGCGTCTCCCCGGGCCGGCACCGGAACTGCGAGGCTCCGATGACCGTGACCGCATGGCCTTTCATCAGTTTCAGACAGACGTCGCGTCTTTCCGCTGCCATCCTCGTTGCATTGCTCGGCCTCGTGTCTGTGCCGGCTCTGGCCGATCCCGTGCGCGGCGCGGGCTCCACCTTCGTCGCGCCGCTCGTCGAGCGCTGGCAGCAGCGCTTCCGGGCGGAGCAGACCGACGGCGGCGACCAGCTCTCGGTCGATCTCGGCGTCGACTACGAGCCGGTCGGCTCGCTGGCGGGTGTGCTCCGTGCCACGCAGATCGGCGTCGACTTCGGCGCGACCGACCGTCCGCTGACGCCCGAGGAACTCGCCCGGCTGGGTCTTGCGCAGTTCCCTCTGGTCATTGGCGGGATCGCCGTCGTCGCCAATCTCCCAGACGTCGCACCCGGAGCGCTGAAGCTCTCGGGCGCACTCGTGGCGAGGATCTATTCCGGCGAGGTCACCCGCTGGAGCGATCCCGCGATCCGGGAGCTCAACCCGTCACTGGCGCTTCCCGACGCCGCGATCGCCGTGATCCATCGCAGCGACGGCTCCGGGACAACCTTCAATCTCGCTGATTTCCTCGCCCGCCGGACCGAAGCGTGGCGCCGCGACGTCGGCGTGGACACCGTCCTGAAATGGCCGGTGGGCACCGGCGCGAAAGGCAACGACGGCGTCGCGAACGTCGTCCAGCGGACCCCCAACGCCATCGGCTATGTCGAGTCGGGTCTGGTGGCCCGGCTCGGGCTCGCGGACGTGCAGATCGACAACCGCAGTGGTGCCTACGTCCGCGCCACCGCGGCGACGCTGTCGGAGGCCGCGCTTGGCGCGGACTGGGCGAACGCGCGGGAATTCAACCTGCTGCTGAACGACGCATCCGGCGCGACGGCCTATCCGATCGTGGCGACGGTGTTCGCGGTCGTCCCGCGCCAGACACGCACGCCGTCGCGTCGCGCGACCGTCCAGTTCTTCGCGATGGCGCTGGAGCGCGGAGGCAAGGACGCCATCGACCTCGGCTACGTGCCGCTGCCGCCACCCCTCGTGGCGCAGGTGCAGCAGTTCTGGAGGCGATCGCTGGTGGGCTTCGGAAGCTGACCCACGACGGCCTCGAAGGCTGACGCCGGGTCCTGTCACGAACCTGTGTTCAGCCCCGGCTACCCAGCCATCACGGATGACGTCGTCGGGGGACAGCGATGCAGATCGATCTCTTCACTCAGGTTCTCGTGCCGGTCATCGGCGGGCTCGGCATCTTCATGCTGGGCCTCGAATTCATGTCGAACGGCATTCAGGCGCTGTCCGTCAACAAGATGCGCGCCTTCCTCGCCAAGGCGGCCGGCACCCCGATCAAAGGCGTGCTCGCCGGCACGCTCATCACGGGCGTGATCCAGTCCTCGACCGCCATGACGGTCATGGTGGTCGGCCTCGTCAATGCCGGCGTCGTCGCGCTCAGGCCTGCGATCAGCGTGATCATGGGCGCCAACATCGGCACGACGCTCGGAAACGGGCTGATCGCGCTGCCCCTCGGACCGCTCGGGCTGATCCTCGCCGGAACCTTCGCCCTCGTCTACTGCTTCGCGAAGACCGAGAAGATCCGCAACATCGCGCTCGCCTGCATGGGCTTCGCGCTCATCTTCTACGGTCTGAACCTGATGACCGGCGGCCTGCGCCCGCTGCGCAACATGCCGGAAGTGATGTCCACGATCTCGGCGCTGAGGGCCGACAGTTTCCCCAACCTGCTGATCTGCGTCGGCATCGCCGCCTTCATCACCGCGATGATCCATTCGTCGTCGGCGACGATCGGCATCGTGATGGGCCTCGGTGGCGCGGGCATCCTCGACTGGCAGACCGCGGTCGCCTTCTCGCTCGGAGCCGATCTCGGCACCACGATCACCTCGTGGATGGCCTCGCTCAACCTGTCGCGAAACGCCAAGCGCGCCGCCTACGCACATATCTCGTTCAACATCATCGGCGTCATGGTGACGATACCGCTGTTCTTCGTCTCCATGGACGTCCTGCGATGGGCGATGCAGTGGTTCGGCGGCGATCCGGGTGTCGCGGTGCTCGTCAACGGCAAGGAAACGTTCCCGCTGGTGCCGGTGGCGGTCGGGCTTTACTCGACCTTCTTCAACGTCTTCAACACTGCCCTGCTCTTTCCGTTCGTCGGGGTGTTCGAGCGTGTCCTTGCCCGGGTCGGCCGCACGGCGGCGGAGGACATCGAGGATTATTCGACGCCTAAGTTCCTCGATCGCGCGCTCGCCGGCGACCTTCCCAAGGCGGTCGCCGCGGTGCAGCAGGAGACGCTGCGGCACCTCGGCGCCAGCGCGCTGTTCCTCGGGACGGCGCGCGGGGACAAGCTCGCGCCCAGCAACCCGGAAGAGCACTACGTCGCGACGGATATCCTGAACCGCGACATCCGCGCCTTCTCGGCCGCCCTCTTCAACGACCGCATGCGGCCCGAGGAACTCGACCTCGTCGCCAGTCTGATCGAGGAAGCCGATTTCACCGCGAGCCTGGCCGAAACGATGCATCAGGTGGCCCGCCGCGTGAAGCGCGAGACCTTCAGCACCGAGGGCCGCGGCATCGTCGACGCGGCGCTCGATCGGCTGGAGTTCGGGCTTCGCCAGATCCTGCCGGAAGACGGCCTTCCGGCGCCCAGGATGCCGGCCGGCCACGTGCAGATTGCGGAGATCGACGCGCTTCGGGCACGCATCCTGACGCTGGGGCCGAACGTTCCGGCCGGCGAACGCGGCGCCCTGCTTGCGCTGCTCGGCAGCATCGAGCGGGCTGAACTGCTGATCCGTCGGATCGACGACGAGCGGCGCTCGGTGGATCGCGACCGGGTGACGAACGCGGCGGCCACGGCGAAGGCGACGACCGAGCCGGTGCCCCAAGGGCCGGCGCTGGGCGGCGGGCTCAGCCCCGTCCCGGCCTGACGCAGGCGCCGGTGCCGGCGGCAGTGCGGCTTGGTCAGCCGCCCGCCAGGACTCAGCCCGCCAGGACTCAGCCCGCCAGGACTCAGTTGCAGCCAGGACTCAGCTGCCAGCCAGGATCTGGAGCCGTCGTGCGACGGCATCCACCAGTTCCAGGGCAGCAGCCAGCACCTCGTCGCTCGACATGGCCGTCGTGTCGATCCGATGCGCGTCCGGTGCCTGGATCATGTTGGCGGCGTCGCGCGCGTCGCGCGCTGCGAGGTCGGCGAGGATGGCCGTTTCCTCGACCATCTGACCGCTGGCGACGAGTTCCAGGAACCGGCGCCGCGCGCGGACCGGCGGCGCGGCGGTGATCCACAGTTTGAGGTCGGCATCGGGCGCGATCACCGTGCCGATGTCCCGCCCATCGAGCACTGCGCCGCCGGGCTGATGGGCGAAGCGCACCTGAAAGCCGCGCAGCGCCTGTCGAACGTCCACGTTGGACGCGATCGTCGTGGCGGCGACGCCTGCGTCCCGGGTGCGCAGGTCCTCGTCGGCGAGCCAGGCGGGATCGAAGTTCTGGGCGCAGGCGACGGCGGCACGCGCATCGCCGAGCAAACCGGCTGCGCGCAGCCGCTGGCCGACGGCGCGGTAGAGCAGCCCCGTGTCGAGATGCGGGAGGCTGTAGCGGCTCGCGATGCGTCGGGCGAGCGTGCCTTTGCCCGACGCGGCCGGACCATCGAGCGCGATGATCATGCCGGCTCCAGCCGGGCACCGAGCGCCCGCATCCCGTCGACGAAGTTCGGGAAGCTCGTCGCGATGAACCCGGTATCGTCGACGGTCATCGCGTTGCGCGTGGCGAGGCCCATGACGAGGAAACTCATCGCGATGCGATGATCCATATGGGTCGCGACGATACCGCCGCCCGGCGCCTCGCCAGCGCCGCCGGTGACGAGAAGATCGTCGCCCTCGATGCGGTGCGCCACCCCGGCGGCCGCCAGGCCGGCAGCGACGGCCGCGAGCCGGTCGCTTTCCTTCATCCGCAGTTCGTTCAGGCCGCGCATGCGCGTCTCGCCTCGGGCGAAGGCGGCGGCGACCGCGAGCACCGGATACTCGTCCACCATGGACGGGACGCGCGCGGCGGGAACGTCCACGCCCGACAGGACGGACGCCCGCACCCTGAGATCGGCGACCTGCTCGCCGCCCTCGCTGCGCGTATCGAGGGCTTCGATCGAGGCTCCCATCTCCCGCAGCGTCGTGATGAGGCCAGTCCGCAGCGGGTTCATCATCACGCCTTCGACGACGACGTCGGAGCCGGGCACGATCAGGGCCGCGACGATCGGAAACGCCGCCGAGGATGGATCGGCCGGAACGACCAGCGGCGCCGCGCGCAGGTCGGGCTGGCCGACGAGGGTGATTCGCCGCCCGTGTTCGCCGTAGGGCTCCACCCGGACGTCGGCGCCGAAATGCGCCAGCATCTTCTCGGTATGATCGCGTGTCGCCTCGCGTTCGATCACGGTCGTCTCGCCGGGCGCGTTGAGGCCGGCCAGGAGCACGGCCGACTTGACCTGCGCCGAGGCCATCGGCGTCTCGTAGGTAATCGGCAGCGCGGTCTTCGGGCCCTCGATGGTGAGGGGCAGCCGCATGCCGTCGGCGGCCGCGACGACGCGCGCACCGACCTGCAGCATCGGCGTGACGATCCGGTCCATCGGCCTTCGGCGCAGGGACGCGTCGCCGTCGAACGTGGCGCGGATGTGATGGCCGGCGACGACACCCAGCATCAGCCGCGAGCCGGTGCCGGCGTTACCGAAATCGAGCACGTGCGGGGGCGCCAGCAGCGCGCCGACGCCGACGCCGTTCACGCGCCATTCGCCGGCTCCGACCCGTTCCACCTGCGCGCCCAGCGCCTCGGCAGCGGCCGCGCTGCGGAGCACGTCCTCGCCCTCCAGCAGCCCCGAAACGCGCGTCTCACCCACGCTCAGGAGGCCGAAGATCATCGCCCTGTGCGAGATCGACTTGTCGCCGGGAACACGGATGCGGCCGCCGAGTCCGTCGCCGCGGATGGCCTGCATCGGTAAGGAACGCGAAGCGTGATCGGTCATGACCGGGAAAACATGGCGGCGGCAACTTTTCCGGATGAGCAGGGCGCGCCGGGCCGCAGCCGGGCCGGCCGATTCCGCTTCGGCGGCGATGCACTAGCACGGCCGTCGCGGCCGCGTCACCCCGGGTTCGCGCCATGACTTTCGCTGTTGACAGGGGTGTTGCGCCCGACTAGCGGGGTCGAATTCGATCCCCATCATCCCTGCAGCCGACACTCCCGCCCGCTGTCTCACGACGTAAGGAAACGCAATCCGTGGCAAAGCCTGAACTTGGTGCCAAGCGACAATGCCTGAACTGCGGGACCCGGTTCTACGACCTCTCGCGTGACCCGATCATCTGCCCGAAATGCGGGACGGTGTTTCAGGTGGCCGCCCTGACCGCGGCGAGCCGGGCGCGCGCCGCCGCCGCTCCCGTCGCCGCCGTCGCGGAGGACGAGGTGGAGGTCGATCCGGCCACGGCCGTGGCGGATTTCGTGCCGCTCGAGGATGCGGAAGCCGCCGAGACGAAGGACGTGCCGACCGACGACATCGAGGAAGACATCGGCGTCGCAGAGGAAGACACTTTCCTCGAGCCGGAAGAAGAGGGCGAGGACGACGTCGCCGACCTGATCGACGGCGACATCGAGAACGACGAGGAGGCCTGACGACCCGGGCCCGCGCCTCCCGCCGCGAGCGCCATACAGAGCGCTTGCGGCGAACGGCGCTTTGTGAGACACGACGCGCCTCGGAACCGAGCCACCGGCGTCGCGTTTCCGTCAATGGCCTATCCCATGATGCTTCGGCGGGTCTCGATCGCCGGGTCACCACGGGAAGGTTTCGGCACGGCGACCAGACGCCGTTCGCGAGATGTGGGGGTATAGCTCAGCTGGGAGAGCGCTTGCATGGCATGCAAGAGGTCAGCGG
>CAZVMY010000124.1:0-7819 GCA_964628955.1 uncultured Methylocystis sp. | reverse complement strand
GGTGACCACAAGCGCTTCATGGAGACCTATTTCGCGACCTATCCCAACAAGTACTTCACCGGTGACGGCTGCCGGCGCGACCCCGACGGCTATTACTGGATCACCGGCCGGGTCGACGACGTGATCAACGTCTCGGGCCACCGGATGGGCACCGCCGAAGTGGAATCGGCGCTGGTCGCGCATCCGGACGTGGCCGAGGCGGCGGTGGTCGGCTATCCGCACGAGATCAAGGGCCAGGGCATCTATGCCTATGTCACGCTGATGAAGGGCGTCGCGGCCAGCGAGGATCTGCGCAAGGACCTGGTGAAATGGGTGCGCACCGAAATCGGCCCGATCGCCAGCCCCGACCTGATCCAGTGGGCGCCCGGCCTGCCCAAGACCCGATCCGGCAAGATCATGCGCCGGATCCTGAGGAAGATCGCCGAGAACGATTACGGCGCGCTGGGAGACACCAGCACGCTGGCCGATCCGGCCGTGGTCGACGATCTGGTGGCCAACCGGCAGAACCGGCGGGGGTAGGCCGTCGATGACCGGGTTCAGAATGCCTTCGGTAGACCTGCCTGCTTGAGCACCTCGTTCGCGGTGTGCCGGCTCTTCGATCGGGGCACGATGATCACACGCCGCGGCTGGCCCTTAGCGCCGGCAGGGCGCTCCCATTTTTCGTGCGACCCTTTGCCGCCGTCGATCCAGCGCCACCCGGCGGTCCGGAGCAGCCGGGCCAGTTCCGGATAGAAATCCTTCGCCACTCAGGCCCCGGCCAGCACCAGATTGCGACGTGCCTCGACATGGATCGAATAAGGCCCGGGATGATCCGGCAGGTTGGCGGCGATCATGTCCGGTGCCAGCGCACGGACGATCTCGACGAATTCATCGAAGGTTTCGGCCTCGACGACCAGGCCGGGGATGTCCGACTGCGAGCAGAACACTTCCGCCTCGGGGTCCCAGGTGGCCGTCACGTTGAATGTCATCGGAATTATCGGTCCGTTGGACTTTACCGCGACAGGATAGCGGCTGCGGCGAGGCATGCAATTCCGATGTTGAGGGGTGCCGGTGTTCACCGGTGGCCAAGGCCGTGCAAGTCGGCCTGGACTGTCCGACCGATGGCGCCCCGAGTTCTGCTTGCGCCGGTAAGGCGAGTTTCTTTAAGTTTAAAACATTCGGCCCATCGCGAGGAAGTCGATTATGACCAATGCCCAGCCGGATGCAGTCGTTTCGCGCCCCCTCTCCTACGGCGCCTACCTCCGCGTCGACGATCTCCTCGCCTGCCAGCGGCCCGAGAGCGTCGCCGCGGGTGCGCCGGCGCATGACGAGATGCTCTTCATCATCGTGCATCAGGCCTACGAACTCTGGTTCAAGCAGATCCTGCACGAACTCGACCGTATCCAGACGGATTTCGCGGCAGTGCCGCTGGCGGACGAGACCATGGGCCGGATCGCGGCGGGGCTCGCGCGCATCCACGAGATCCTCAAGCTCCTCGTCCAGCAGCTCGACGTGCTGGAGACGATGACCTCGGCGGATTTTCTCGAGTTCCGCGACCTGCTCACTCCCGCGTCCGGCTTCCAGTCCGTGCAGTTTCGCATCATCGAGCGCCGGCTCGGCCTGGAGGATGCGCGACGCGTTCTGATCGACGGCGAGGCGGTGGCCGACCGGCTGCCGCCCGGCGACAAGGCCGCCGTGCTGTCCGGCGCGGACGGTCCGTCGCTGCTGCGGCAACTCGAGGCGTGGCTGGCGCGGACGCCGTTCGTCGCGATGGCCGACTATACCTTTCGCGATGCCTACCGCGAGGCCGTCACGGCGGCCTTGGCAGGGGACGCCAGCCGGCTCGGCACCGATCCTTCGGTCTCGGAAGCGCAACGCGCGGCCGACGCGGCGGCGCTCGACCGGGCGATGGTCAGTTTCCGGGCCATCTTCGAGCCGGAAGCCGGCCGTGGCGACTGGCAGATGTCGCCGAAGGCCGTCGAGGCCGCGCTGTTCATCGCGCTCTATCGCGACATGCCGGTGCTGCAGGTGCCGTTCCGCCTGTTGCAGCAGCTGATGGACATAGACGAGACGCTGACGCTCTGGCGGTTGCGTCACGCCCTCATGGTCGAGCGCATGATCGGCGTCCGGCCTGGAACCGGCGGCTCGTCGGGACATGCCTATCTCAGGGCGACCGCCGAGCGACACCGGATCTTCTACGACCTGTTCCGGCTTTCGACCTATCTCCTCGCCCGCTCGCGCCGGCCGCCGCTCCCGGACGCCGTGAGGGCGCGGATGGGCTTTGCCTACGGGGCTGCCTGATGCTCGATCTCACGCGGCATTTCTCGCGTTTCCGGGCGGCCGATCCCGATCGGATCAATCTTGCCGCCCACAGCCATCACGACTGGCCGGACATGGCGTTCGAGGCGCAGGACATCTGCGCGGCCGATGCCGCCCGATACGCCGGCGGCAAGTGGGACGTGGTGTTCGGCGAGGTGGTCCCAGCCGTGCAACGCGGCATCTCGCGCGTGCTCGGGCTGCCCGATCCCACGACCATCGCCTTCTCGCCGAACACGCATGACTTCCTGCTGCGGATCCTGTCCTGCTTCCCGCCGGACCGGCCCGTGCGCGTGCTGACCAGTGACGCGGAGTTTCATACCGCCCGCCGGCAGTTCGCGCGTCTCGCCGAGGACGGATTGCTCGTCCAGCAGATCGTGGCGACGCAGCCGTTCGAGAGCTTCGCGGACCGGTTCTCGGCTGCCGCCCGTGCCGGTGGCCACGACCTGGTGTTCGTGAGCCAGGTATTCTTCAGCGCCGGCGCCGTGGCCGGCCCGCTGGATGCGCTCGTCGGCGCGGTTCCCGACCCGGAAACCCTCGTGATCCTCGACGGCTACCACGGCTATCTCGCGGTGCCGACCGACCTTTCGGCCGTGGCCGGCCGGGCGTTCTACACCTCGGGCGGCTACAAATACGCCATGGCCGGCGAGGGGTGCTGCTTTCTGCATTGCCCGCCGGGGTTTGGCGCGCGACCGCGCGCGACGGGCTGGTTCTCGGCGTTCGGGGCGTTGTCTGCCCCGCCCGGCAGCGAAGTCGGCTATCCGGAAGACGGCGGGCGATTTCTCGGTGCCACCTTCGATCCGATCGGCCTCTACCGGGCACGCGCCGTGCTGGGTTGGCTGGACCGCGAGGGCCTGACCGCGATGGACGTGCACGCCCATGCCTCGGCGCTGATGGCGCGCTTCCTCGACGGGCTGGACGGCGTCGGGCCCGACGATCTCGGACGGGCGACACTGGTGACCCCGTTTCCGCAGCCGAACCGTCATGGCAACTTCCTTGCGTTCCGGACGCCGCGGGCGCCGGCGCTCGAAGCTTCGCTTGCCTTGCGCGGCATCCACACCGACCACCGCAACGACATCCTGCGTTTCGGCTTCGGCATCGCGTTGTCCGCGTCGGACGTCGACCAGGCACTCGAACGGATACGTGCAACCGATCTCGGCTGATCGCTCAAAATCGAACGAAAAAGGGGCCGACTCGCTCACCATGTTCGCCGATCCGGGTGCCGGAACGGCGGTCTGCAACCATCCGGCAATCGCCGCCGACCATCCTCGCCGCATGTCACGGGGGTGTATCATGCAGCGACGTCTCGCCGGACCTGTCCTGCAGGTCATCGCTTTGGGCCTCTTCGCGGCCCTGTTGTCGCCCGTGCCGGCCGTCTCCATCGAGCGGATCGCCTTCGACGTCGCGCGGCCAGCCGGATCGATCGTGGTCGCGACCGCACGCCGCCGGCTCTATCTCGTGCTCGGGGACGGGACGGCGCTCGTCTATCCCGTGGCTGTCGGCAAGCCCGGCAAGCAATGGGCCGGCACCAAGGTGATCGATGCCAAATACGTCGACGTCGCCTGGTCGCCGCCGGCCGACGTCAAGCGGGACAACCCGTCGCTGCCGGACGTGATCCCGCCGGGTCCGCGGAACCCGATGGGCGCGCGCGTGCTGTCGCTCGGCCCCGGCCCCTATGCGATACACGGCACGAACCGGCCGGAAAGCATCGGAACCTTCGCGTCCTACGGCTGTATCCGGATGCACAACCGCGACATCGTCGATCTCTACGAGCGCGTGAAGGTGGGCGCGATCGTCACCGTGGTCCGCTGACGTCCACGGGAGATCGCACGTCGTGATCGGGCGGGTCACTATCGTCGACGGGTGACCCACCGCGCCGGCGGCGCTTGACACCGATCGGGGTTCGCGCGCATCGACGCGCTTCCTCCCAACGTCGTGATCGCCCCCGAATCTTGCGCCGTCTGCTGTCGAAACTCGCCGGAACTCTCATGCTCGCCGGCGTCCGCGCCGTGTTCGGGCTCGCGCGTCTCGTCGGGCCGGACCGCTCGGCCAGGATCGGCGCCGCGCTCGCGCGGACGATCGGGCCGCTCCTGCCGCCGCACCGCACCGCGCTGGCGAACATCCGCGCGGCCTATCCGCAGATGCCCGACGACGACGTCAGGGCTCTGGCGCGCGACGCCTGGGAGAATCTCGGCCGGGTCGGCGGCGAATACCCGCATCTGGGCTCCCTGTTCGACTTCGATCCGTCGAGCGCGGTACCCGGCCGGGTCGAGGTGGCGGGGATCGAGCATTTCGAGACGCTCAGGGACGACGGTCGCCCGGGACTGATCTTCTCCGGGCATCTCGGCAACTGGGAACTGCCGGCGATCTGCGCCGCGCGCTTCGGGCTCGAGGCGACGGCGGTGTTCCGCGCGCCGAACGATCCGGCGATTGCGCAGGTCATCCACGAGATCCGCAGTGGCACCATGGGCGGGCTGGAGGCGGCGCGCCCCGGCGCGGCCTTCGCCATGGCGGGCGTGGTGGAACGGGGTGGCCATCTCGGCATGTTGATCGACCAGCATTTCACGCGGGGGGTGATCGTCGAGTTCCTGGGCCGGCCGGCCCTCGCCAACCCCGTGCTGGCGAAGTTCGCCCGCCGCTTCGATTGTCCCGTCCACGGTGTTCGTGTGGTAAGGTTGCCCGGCCATCGTTTCCGGCTCGAGCTGACGCCGCCGCTGGATCTTCCGCGTGACTGTGCGGGCGAGATCGACGTGCAGGGCGCGATGCAGGCGATGACGGCGGTGGTGGAAGGCTGGGTGCGGGAGCATCCCGGGCAATGGCTGTGGATGCACCGGCGCTGGCGACCCGTCGGCGCCTCTCGCGGCAACGTGACTTCGGGTTGAAACCATGGTGGCGCACCGTTGCCCGACTTGCGAGGCGATACGATGAACAAGGGTTGGTTGATGCTGTCCGCGCTGGCGGTCGGTCTGTTCGGCACCGCGGCGGGTGAGGCGGCCGGGGTGAGGCCGCGCGCGGTCGTCGAGCTCTATACGAGCCAGGGGTGTTCCTCCTGTCCGCCGGCCGACCGGCTGATGGCCGAGATCGCCAAGCAGCCTGACGTGATCGTGCTCTCGCTGCCGGTCGATTACTGGGACTATCTCGGCTGGCGCGACACCCTCGCGAGCCCCGCTTATTCGGCCCGTCAGCGTGCCTATGCCGGCGCCCGCGGCGACCGTCAGGTCTATACGCCGCAGGCGGTGGTGAACGGCCTGACCCATGCGGTCGGTTCGGAGCGGGCGGCCGTCGAGAATGCGATCGCCATGACGCGCGGCAAGGCGGGGACGCTCGAGGTCGCGCTGGACGTCGACCGGACGGCGAACGGTTACCGGCTGGCGGTCGGCGGCGCGGGGCCGAGCGGCGCGCGCAGCGGCTCCCTCTGGCTCCTGCCGACCGTGAGCTCGCGTGCCGTCCAGATCGGCCGCGGCGAAAACTCAGGGCGCAGCGTGACCTACGTCAACGTGGTCCGCGGCATGACCCGGCTCGGCGACTGGACCGGCGAGGCGCAGACCCTCGACGTTCCTGCCGGCGCCATCGGCGGGGATAGCGACGGCTTCGTGGTGCTGTTGCAGACCGGAGGACCCGGCAAACCCGGCATGATCCTCGGCGCATCACAGTCGACGGCGCGCTAGGAGCGCGTTTCCGGCCTCGAGACCTCGGTCTATGATGCGGGCTCGCAGGAGCCGCGACCATGACCTTCGTCTCTGCCATTCCCGATGGTGCCACGCTCGCGACCTATCTCGTCGCGTGCCTGATCCTCTTCGTCACGCCGGGGCCGGACATGAGCCTGTTCCTGGCGCGTACCGTCGCGGGTGGCCGGCGGGCCGGCGTCGCTGCGGCGCTCGGGGCCAACTTCGGCTGCTTCGTCCACAGCCTGCTCGCGGCCGTCGGGCTTTCGGCGGTGATCTACGCCTCGCCCCTGGCGTTCACCGCCATGAAGGTCGTCGGCGCGCTCTATCTGCTCTGGTTGGCGTACAGCGCGATCCGCTACGGCTCGGCGCTCAACGTCAGGGCCGAAGCCGGCCGGCCGATCTCGTTCGTCCGGACGTTTCTGCTGGGCCTCACCGTCAATCTCGCCAATCCCAAGGTCGTGCTCTTCTTCGTGACGTTCCTGCCGCAGTTCGTCCAGGCGTCCGATCCGGATGCCGCCGGCAAACTCTTCTTCCTCGGGCTGATGTTCGTCGCGGTCTCGATCCCGCTGTCGATCCTCATGGTGTTCGGCGCGGAGCGCGTGCTGGCCGGTCTCAGAGAGCGACCGTCGATCATGCGCGCGATCGACTACCTGTTCGCAGGGATGTTCGGCGCGTTTGCGCTCAAGATCCTGACGACGCAGGGGAAATAGCGGTACTGCCGCCGGCGCCCCGTCCCGCGACCAGCCAGTAGACGAACCCGGCCACGGCGCCGGTCGCAGCGAAGGCGCTGGTGATCGCGCCCGATGCGGGCGCCGACGCCATGACGTTCGGCAGCAGCAGCCACGGAACCAGCGCCGAAATCGCCGCCGTTGCGGCGACCTGGGCGATCAGCCCGCGGATCGAGAACAGCTCCGCCGACGCGGCCACGATCGCGAGCGGCATCACGAAGATCGCGAAGGTGCCGCGATTGACCACGGTGGCAACGAGCGCGAACCGGCTCTCGTCGAGCCGCCCCGTCTCGAGATCGTCGGCGACGATCGACACGGCCCTTTCAACGATGGCCGCCACCGTCTCGACGAAACCAGGCTGAAGCACCAGCGCGGTCGCCAGGAAGGTCATCGCCGACAGGATCGCGAGCACCAGACCGACGGGGACGATCACGAGCCGCCAGACGAACCGCACGGACGTCAGTCGCCCGACAAGGCGAGCTGCGCCTCCAGCATCAGCCGGGTGCGGGCCCGCAGCTTCTCGGTCTCGCTCTTGAGCTGACCGCAGGCCGCGAGAATGTCGCGCCCGCGTGGCGTCCGCACCGGGCTGGAGTAGCCGGCGTTGAAGACGTAATCCGAGAACGCCTCGATCCGCTCCCAGTCGGAGCATTCGTAGCGGGTTCCCGGCCAGGGATTGAACGGGATCAGGTTGATCTTCGCCGGGATGCCCCTGAGCAGGCGGACCAACTCCTTGGCGTCGACGATGGCGTCGTTCACGCCCTTGAGCATCACGTATTCGAACGTGATGCGCCGTGCGTTCGAGACGCCGGGATAGGTGCGGCACGCTTCCAGCAGATCGGCGATCGGGTACTTGCGGTTGAGGGGCACCAGGTCGTCGCGCAGGGCATCACGCGTCGCGTGCAGCGAAATCGCGAGCATCGTATCCGCCTCGCGGCCGAGCCGCCCGATCTCTGGCACCACGCCCGACGTCGATACGGTGACGCGCCGGCGCGAGAGCTGCAGGCCCTCCGGATCGGTCATGACGCCGATCGCGTCGCGCACGTTCTCGAAGTTGTAGAGCGGTTCGCCCATGCCCATGAACACGACGTTCGAGACCAGCCGGCTGCCGCCGGTCGGTACGTGGGGGCC
>CAZVMY010000123.1:0-7842 GCA_964628955.1 uncultured Methylocystis sp. | reverse complement strand
TGATCGCGGACGAGCCGACGACGGCGCTCGACGTGACCATCCAGGCGCAGATCCTCGAACTGATCAAGCTGCTGCAGGACGAGGAGGGCATGTCCGTCCTCTTCATCACCCACGACATGGGCGTGGTCGCGGAAATCGCCGACCGGACGGTCGTCATGTACAACGGCGAGGCCGTCGAAGCCGGGGCGACGGAGGACATTTTCGCGCGCGCGAAGCATCCCTACACGCGCTCGCTGCTCTCCGCGGTGCCACGGCTGGGGTCGATGGGCGGCCGAAGCCGGCCTATGCGCTTTCCCGTCGTCGACCGGCTGACTGGTCTGTCGGACGTGCCGGAAGAGACACCCGACACCGTGTCGGCCGCCGAGCGTCCCGTGCTGGAGGTCAGCAACCTGACGACGCGGTTCGATATCCGCTCCGGCATCCTGGGCCGGGTGAAGGGCAGGGTGCACGCCGTCGAAAGGGTCTCCTTCAGCGTGCTTGCGGGCGAGACCCTGGCGCTGGTCGGGGAATCGGGCTGCGGCAAGTCGACGACGGGCCGCTCGGTCATGCGGCTGGTCGAGCCGATCGGCGGGACCGTGCTGCTCGACGGCGAAGACGTGCTCAAGCTCGACCAGACCGCGCTGCGCGACCGGCGCAAGCGGATCCAGATGATCTTTCAGGACCCGTTCGCGAGCCTCAATCCGCGCATGACCATCGGCGCCGCGATCGCCGAACCGCTGCTGATCAACGGGCTTGCCAGCCGACAGGAAGCCCGGGACATCGTCGCCGAACTGCTGCGCCGTGTCGGTCTCGGTCCGGACATGGCCGACCGGTTCCCGCACGAGTTCTCAGGTGGCCAGCGGCAGCGGATCTGCATCGCGCGGGCGCTCGCCGTGAGGCCACGCGTGATCGTCGCCGACGAATCCGTGTCCGCCCTCGATGTCTCGATCAAGGCGCAGGTCATCAACCTGATGCTGGAGCTCCAGGCGGGGATGAAGCTCGCGTATCTGTTCATCTCGCACGACATGGCGGTGGTCGAGCGCGTCAGCCACCGCGTCGCCGTCATGTATCTGGGTGAGATCGTGGAGATCGGGCCGCGCGAGGCGATCTTCGGCAACCCGCAACATGCCTATACGCGACGCCTGCTCGCCGCGGTTCCGATCGCCGATCCCGAGCGCCGCAAGCAGAAGCGGCCGATCTCCAACGACGAGATCAAGAGCCCGGTCCGGCCGCCGGACTACGTCCCGCCGCCGCGCCGGTATCGTGAAGTCTCGCCCGGCCACGCCGTCCAGATGGACGGAGCGGCATGATGCGCGGCAGTGACCGGCGTCAGCCCGTCGAATAGCCGCGCCGTCCCGCGCGGTTCGTCCAGCACGAGCCCCGCGTCCTTCAGCGCCTTCGGGTGCTGCCGCAGCCCGGCAGCCCGGCATCCGCTCCGTCATGGTTCGCGCGGACGCCGGACCGTGATGTAGGTGCTCGAACACGGCGAGCGATGCGCGACCGCAGACTCGGCCGACATTGCGGCCACTGCTGCGGGTTGCCCTCCTGTCGCGGACGTTGCACATATGCGCGTATCGGATCGAAGGGAGTGCGCCCGTGCCTGTCACTGCCGCTGACCGAGCCGTTGTTGCCGCGAGGCGTTGGGCGATCGGCGTCACCCTGATCGTCGTCTCGGGGCTCGGCGCCTGCGTGTCGTCTCAGGACGAACGGGCGCCCGTGGTTGCCGCGTCGGCGGCAGCCGTACCGGCGCTGCCGCCCGACCGCCTCGTCGGCAAGTGGGGGATCGCGTCCTATCGGGACGAGAAGGACCGCAAGCGCGTGGAAGCGCAGGCTCGCGCCCAATGCCGTCTACCGTACACGATCGCGAAGGGGCCGACCGACGGAGTGATGATCCATTTCGCTGACGACCCAAAGCTTTACGAGCTCAAGCTCAAGTCCAGCCGCGACGGCAGGACCTATCTCGGCTTCGAGGCGCCGCCCGGTGACTGGCAGGACCGCGAGGTGCTTGAACTGACCGATACGACGCTGGTGATGCGGTTCGTCGATCCCGAGATCGACGGCCGGTACGGAACACTTGTCTACGCGCGCTGCCCCCGGTGACCGGCGGCAGACCCGTGCTGGGAGGAACGCCATGATGCCCGGACTCAACGTCAAGCCGGAAGCTCTGCGGTTGTCAGCCGCCCTCTCGGCCATTCTCGCGCTCGGGATCGCTGGTTCGGGAGCGGCCGTCTCGCAGCCGAGGCCGGTGGCGGCGGCGCTCGCACAGGAAACCCTCGACATCGGCGACGAGCCGGGGCGCGTCTCGACCGAGGAGGCGGTGATCAGCGAGGGGCCGTTCGCCCGTCAGATCGTCTTCTTCCGCTCGAACGAGCCGCCCGGCACCGTCGTGGTGCACACGTCGGAGCGCTTCCTCTATGTCGTTCAGGGCAACAACCGCGCGCTGCGCTACGGCATCGGCGTCGGGCGCGAGGGTTTCCAGTGGTCGGGCCTCGTCAAGGTCTCGCGCAAGGCCGAATGGCCGGACTGGACGCCGCCGCCGGAGATGATCCAGCGGCAGCCCTATCTGCCGCGCTTCATGGCGGGCGGGCCCGGCAACCCGATGGGAGCTCGCGCGCTCTATCTGGGCTCCACGATCTATCGCATCCACGGCACGAACCAGCCGGAGACGATCGGTCATGCCGTCTCGTCGGGCTGTTTCCGGCTCGCCAACGGCGACGTGATCGATCTCTATACCCGCGTCTCGACCGGTGCGAAGGTGGTCATCCGCCACGGCGCTACTCTGTAGAGCCGCTGCATTCCCTCCATCGGACGCGAACCACCCGGAGCCGCCGCATGTACCACCGGTTCGGAAAAACTCGCTTCGGAACAGCTGTCCTGAGCCTGGCCGCCGTCCTGTGCGCCGGCACGCTGTTCGCCACCGCGTCCGCAGCGACGCTGGATACGGTACGCCAGCGCGGGCAGGTCGTGTGCGGCGTCAGTCAGGGGCTCTTCGGCTTCTCGGAGCGCAACGAAAAGGGCGAATGGAGCGGCTTCGACGTCGACTTCTGCCGGGCACTTGCGGCCGCGATCTTCGACGATCCGGCCAAGGTCGGCTTCGTCCCGCTCTCCGCGGGGGAGCGCTTCGATGCGCTGACGGCCGGGCGCGTCGACCTGCTTTCGCGCAATTCGACGTGGACGCTGGAGCGCGAGGCCGGCCTCGGTCTGCTGTTCGCCGGCATCACCTATCACGACGGCCAGGGCTTCATGGTGCTGCGGAAGCCCAACGTCACGTCTGCGCTCGAACTCGACGGCGCGACGGTTTGCGTGCAGGCGGGCACCACCAGCCAGCTCAATCTCGGCGACTTCTTCCGCCAGAATTCGATGACGCTGCAGGAGAGGGCGTTCCAGACCTCGACCGAGGCGCTCCGGGCCTTCGAGAGCGGCGTCTGCGACGTGCTGACGACGGATCAGTCGGCGCTCTATGCCGAACGGCTGCGGCTGACGCGTCCGGCGGATGCCACCATCCTGGCTGACGTGGTCTCCAGGGAGCCGCTGGGTCCGGTCGTGCGCGGCGACGATGTCCGCTGGTTCAACATCGTCAAATGGGTCAATTTCGCGCTGGTGAACGCCGAGGAACTCGGCGTGACGTCGGCCAACACGGCCGAGGCGCTCGCCTCCAACAAGCCGGACGTTCGTCGCTTCGTCGGCAGGGAGGGTGCCTACGGAAGCAGGCTCGGCCTCGACGATACCTGGGCGCTGCGGGCCGTCAAGGCCGTGGGCAACTACGCGGAGCTCTACGAGCGCAATCTCGGCGTCCGCTCCCGGCTCGGCATCCCGCGCGGTCTCAACCAGTTGTGGTCGGCCGGCGGCATTCTCTATGTGCCGCCGGTGCGGTAGCGCTTCAGTCGGCTGAGGCGGTGACGTCCACCTTGCCGAGCAGGTCCTGCGGGTTGGACACCGCCACGAAATCCGCCGCCGACAGTCCATCGCCCCTGGCTTTCAGCGAAAGCGACAGACTCTTCTGGGCGGCCAGAAACCGCGCCATCGCGTTCGCCACGACCTTCCCGGCCGGATTGTCACCGAAGATTGCCGGGACGCCGAGCGCGACGAGAGCGCCATACTCGGCCCGGACGTCCTCCGGCTTCTTGCGGCGCTTGCGCGCTTCCTGCGCGATCAGCTTCTCGGCCAAGCCGGCGTTCTCGATCCTGAGGTCGAGGCTCTTCACCTGTGCAGCGAGCGCCGCGACCGTTGCCCGGGCCGTGTCGGGCGAGAAGAGGTCGCGGGTGACGTTGCCGATCGTGCCGTTGACGCGGATCGTCCCCATGCCGATTCCTGTGGTCGACAGGTCCCTGAGCACGAGCGCGCGCGCCCCCTCGTCCCAGACGAGCTTCAGCCCTGCCGAAAGGTCCAGCGCCTCGTAGCCCAGCGCCCGCAGGTCGCGCATGGTGGAGTCGCGGCTGTCGCGCGGCACGGCGAGCGTCGCGTTGCCGATCGTCAGATGCACGTCGCTGGGAATGCCCTCCACGTAACTGCCGAGCGCGATTTCGAACGCGCCGAGCTTCGCCTGCACGCGCTGCGTCTTTGTCGACCCATCCGGCAGATCGACCTCCATCCCGGTCAGGCCGATCCGTTCGAGTTGCGGGATCATGGCGCGAAAATCGGGCTCGGCCGGATTTTCCAGCGCCTTCGCCGCGCCCCGGATCAGGGCGCCGTACGAGAAGCCCTTCACGCCGAAGCTGCCGAGCCGCACAACGCCGTCAGCCGTCCGCACCTCGAGATTGCCGAGACTGAAGCTGCCGTCCGGACCAGACATGCGCATGCTGTCGATTCTGGCCGTGGTCGGTTGCTTCGTCGATGGGTCTTCCACGGTCATCGTGACCGGGCCGATCTCCACAGTGCCGTAGTCCACGGCATCGTAGACGGCGGCAATGAACTCCAGGATCTTGCCTGCATCCTTCGGGTCGCGGGTCTCCGACAGTCCCTGGAGGTCGATGAGCGCCAACAATGGCACCGTGGGTGGCCGGGCCCAGAGGGCGCCGCCGGAATAGCCTTCGCCCGTGACCCGGCCCGACCGGCCGATGGTCATCTCCATCCGGTCGAACCGGTAGTCGCCGTGCAGGACCTGCTTCGGCTCGGTGCCGCTGCCGGTCTCGGTCAGGAGTCGCGCGCCCAGAACGAGATCGATGTCGGCGATGCGACCACCTCCCATCGTCATCGTCACCTGCTGCTCGCCGAGCCTGCGGCGCTCCGACTCCGGCAGGCTCGCGACCTGCTCCATCCGGCTCGACATGGCCGTCATCGTCGTCTCGGCGATCCGGCCGGACGTGACGCGATCCAGCCGGATGCCCCGATAGACCGTCTTCTGTTCCAGCTTGTCGAGGACGAGGGTGAGTTCCAGTTCCGGCACGGAGACCGAAGCTGCGGTCAGCTTCTGGAGGCGCTGCGGCAATGGAATGGCCGATTTGCCGTCGATGATCGCGAGGACGTCGGCGCGCGACGCTCCCGAGCCCGTGACCTCGATCCGCGGGATGCGCAGGCGCCAGCCTGACCCCTCGAACGCCACGTCGTCGAAGACGAAATTCTCGGCCGCTCCGGCCGCGCCGGCATGCAGCAGCATCGCCGCCATCGCCAGGGTCGCTAGCGGCCCGGCCTTCCTGAACCACCACCTCATCCCGACCCCCGACCTTCGATCGTCCGATGGCTCGAAAATACGACGTTTCGCGCCGGCCCGCATCCGATTTCAGGCCGATTGACCGTCGGGTCGTCGCGTCAGAGCGAGAACGAGGTGCCGCAGCCGCACGACGCCGTGGCCAACGGATTGTTGATCCTGAACGATTGACCAATCAGGTCGTCGACGAAATCGATCTCCGCACCGGCCATGTACTCGACCGATACGTCGTCGATCACGACCACGGCGCGCCCATGCTCGAGCCGGAGATCGGCCGGCTGAGCCGCGGTATCGATGTCGAACGCGTACTGGAAACCCGAGCAGCCGCCGCCGTTGACGCTGATCCGCAGCATGGCGCCGTCAGGCTCACGTGCGAGGATCTGGGCGATGCGGCGGGCCGCGCGTTCGCTTATCGTGACGCCGTGACCCTGGCTGGGAGCTTGGGCTGCGACGGTTTCGCTCGACATTTCCTGCTTCCCGCTGCTGGACACCCGTGACGGGGAAGGTAAGCCGTCGGCATGGCGAGTTCAACGGACAGATGGTCGGGTGCAGGCGATCCCTCGCCCCGGACCGGGGCCGACCGATGGCGTGCCGTCTACGCGGCCGACCCCGCACGCTCGCGTGGCCGGCTGGTCGAGGAGCCGCCGTCGCGAACCCGCACGGATTTCCAGCGCGACCGCGACCGGGTGATCCACTCCGCCGCGTTTCGCAGGCTCAAGCACAAGACTCAGGTCTTCATCGAACACGAAGGCGATCATTACCGGACGCGACTGACGCATACGATCGAGGTCGCGCAGATCGCGCGCTCGATCGCGCGGGCACTCGGCCTCGACGAGGACCTCGCGGAAACGCTCGCGCTCGCGCACGACCTCGGACACACGCCTTTCGGCCATGCGGGCGAGCGGGCACTCGACGCCGTGATGAGCAGCCACGGCGGGTTCGATCACAATGCGCAGTCGCTGCGCATCGTGACCCGGCTTGAGCGGCGCTACGCGGCCTTCGACGGGCTGAATCTCACCTGGGATTCGCTCGAGGGGCTGGTGAAGCACAACGGACCGCTCGTCGGGCCGTTGGCCGCACCGAGCCTGCCGACGGTTCCCGGAGTCATCCTCGACTACGATCGGCTGAACCCGCTCGATCTATCGCGCTTCGCCGCTGCCGAGGCTCAGGCGGCTGCGATCGCGGACGATATCGCCTACAACGCACACGACATCGACGATGGCGCGCGGGCCGGTCTGCTTTCACTCGACCTGCTGCGGGCGGTGCCATTCCTCGCGGAGACGCTCGATGCCATCGGGGATCAATGGCCGGGTCTGGAGCCGGCCCGCCTCCTGCATGAGCTGATCCGGCGCCTGATCACCTGCGCGATCGAGGACGTCATTTCGGAAAGCCGGCGCCGGCTCGATCTGCTGCGCCCGGTCGGCGTCGGCGACGTTCGGGCCGCATCGGACGTGGTCGTCACGTTTTCATCCGGCTTCAAGAAGGTCGATGCCTCGATCAAGACGTTCCTGAAGGCCAATCTCTACAGGCATCGCCGTGTGATGACCGTCATGGACGATGCGGCGGGAATCGTCGGCGACCTTTTCGGCAGACTGTTCGAGACGCCGGGTCTGATGCCCGAGGAATGGTGTCACGGCCTCGACACCGCGGACGAGGACCGGCGCGCGCGCCGCGTCGCGGATTTCATCGCTGGAATGACGGACCGCTATGCGCTGGAGCTTCACCGCCGATTGTTTGACGTCACCCCACAACTGCGTTAACGCGCCCCCGGCAGGAGCAGGCTGCCTCTCATGAACATTTTCGCCGATTTCCAGACGCGGCTGGAACGCATCATCCAGGCGTTGGGGACCGGTGGCCAGATCCCGGCGGGGCTCGACTGCTCCGGCGTCGTGGTCGAACCGCCGCGCGATCCGCGCCACGGCGACCTCTCGACGAACGCGGCCATGGTGCTCGCCAAGGCGACGGGGCTGAAGCCCCGCGATCTGGCGGCGATAGTGGCCACTGCGCTCAAGCGCGAGCCTCAGGTTACAGCGGTCGACGTCGCCGGTCCCGGCTTCATCAACCTGCGGCTCGAGAGCTCGACGTTCACGGGCGTTCTTGCCGCGATTCTGGTCTCGGGCAAGCGGTTCGGCCGCAGTCCGACGGGGCAGGGGCGCCGGGTGAACGTCGAGTACGTCTCCGCCAACCCGACGGGGCCCATGCACGTCGGCCATTGC
>CAZVMY010000122.1:5169-7853 GCA_964628955.1 uncultured Methylocystis sp. | reverse complement strand
GGCGTAGCTGGCAGCCGGAGCAGGCGGCGGTCGGACGCCGTCAATTCGTACGATGAGTATGGCGTCACCGTAACCCCCTGCCGAGGCATCGAACGCGCCGACATCGCCGGACGCATGCGCCCGAGCATCGCCCCTTCCAGTGGCATCGGCAGGCGTAGCTGGCAGCCGGAGCAGGCGGCGGTCGGACGCCGTCAATTCGTACGATGGGTATGGCGTCACCGTAACCCCCGTCACCGTAACCCCCGTAACCCCCGTCACCGTAACCCCCTGGGTCAACAAAAGAACAACCTGTGATTTGCAGTCGGTCGGATTGCGTGGCTTCCTGACGCCCGACGAAAGGTCAGGGTGGGTCGTCGACGGATGGTCTTCGGCAGGTTCAGGACTGCGGCGATCGTCATCGGCTGTCTTGTGGTTGCGGCAGTGTTCGTGCCGTGGCTGCCGTCGCCGGATGGCGGTCAGCCGCCGTCCGGAAGCGCGGCGGGCCCTCCTGCGCCTCCGGAGCCGGAAAGCTACCGGGTCGGGAGCCTGCTGTTCCGCTTTCCCTTCAAGCCGGAGCGTGTCGAGCTCATGGGGAGGGGCAAGGAACGGACACAGCTGCAGGAGCGCCACAAGGACGTCGGCGGCGTGATCCTGGCGCGGTCCGTCTACATCCCGCTTTCCGCGGTCTGGGACAGACCGCTCCGGAGCCCGACGCGGCCGTTCATCGTGATCCGCTACGCGTCGAATGCCGTCGCCATCGATTTCTGGTGCCGGACCTACAACCGCGACGGCCCGCGCATCCGTGAGGAACTCGTGATCGGGCGGACTGGGCCGTTCCTCGTGTTCCCCGGCGGTCAGAACCGCGCATTCACCGCATTCCTGAAGAGCGAAGGCCGTGAGGACGATTCACCCAAGTCCAGAACCTACATCAGTGCAGATGGACGAACGGTGTTCAACGTGCCGCTGGTCATCTGGCCGGCAGTCGAGCCAAATTTCGATCTTTCTGGAAATGATCTAGGATTTGAGTATCGCTCGACAATTGCATTATCGTACGACACAACTATATACTATCAAGGCCTAGAGTCGCAGATTGCATTGCCAGATATAATGTTCTTATTCTCCATTATAGAGGAGAAGTCTAGAGAATGGCATAATTTTCCAAATAATGACGGTAAAACATTCATCCATGATCTTGGAAATGTCTGCTGATCCATCTTGGAGGAGATAGCATATGCCGTTCCTGTTTGACGAAGATCAAATCCGGGAGATCACGAGGGCGCGTGATTCTGGACGGTACGCCGACGGGTATGCGTTGGCGTTGCAGTATTCTTCGGTGTTGGACGTCAACGATACGATGGATACCCTCGTCGTCTCAAGACCGCATCCGGATCTGACTGCCGACCAGTTGGGCTCTTATATCTGGCTCGGAGGTGCAGTAGATATCAATCGCGGCATCGGCCCGTTCTCCGACTTCATACGATCGTACACGAGTTCGCAGTCGATCATCCGGTTGGGGCAACCGCTCAATCAGGCGGAGCTTGACGGATTATCAAACCTGATCGCTTTTTGAGTTCCTGGTGACCTCATTCGTCGCTGCCGGAATGGCAAGACACGCTGGTCGGCGGTGACGGCGACGACGTGCTGACCGGCAGCCGCGGTAGTGACCGGTTCGAGTTCGACATCAACGATAGCGGCCGCGACGTCGTCCATGACTTCGAGATCTTCGACAGCCTGGTTCTGGCGGGTTTTGACTATGCGGATGCTGAGGAGGCGTTGTTGAATTTTGCGCAAGTCGGCGCCGATGCCGTCCTGACGAAGGGCGACACCGTCATCGTGCTGCACGATACCGCTCTCGCCGAGCTGCGAGCGGTCCCTGCGACACACTGGCTGATCGTGTGACCGGAGGTCGTCGCGTCAGGCCGTAGCCTTCCCCATCCCCGTCGCGTCGTTCCGCCGATCATGCCATAAGGCGTCCCCGGAGGCGCATTCATGTTCTCGATCGAGCATCTCAGCGACATTCGGGCGGCGGAGATCGAGCGGATCGTGCCGCATCTGGCGCCGGGCGGGCGGCTGCTCGAGGTGGGGGCCGGCACCGGGCAGCAGGCGATCGTGCTGCAGCAGCGCGGGTTCGAGGTCGAGGCGATCGATCTCGCCCAGTCGAACTACACCGACGAGCGCGTCTATCCGGTGATCGATTACGACGGGCGGACCATTCCGTTCCCGGACGCCTCGTTCGACGTCGTGTTCTCGTCCAACGTGCTGGAACACGTGCCGGATCTGCCGCGCATGCATGCGGAGATCGGCCGCGTGCTGCGGCCCGGCGGTCATGCGGTGCACGTGATGCCGACCCACGCGTGGCGGTTCTGGACGACGGTGTCGTCCTTTCCCGTCGGTCTCCAGCACGCGGCCGAGATCGCGGGGCAGGTCGCGCGCGGCGAGCGGCCCGGCGGCCGCACGCTGCGGCGGTCGGTCTACGAGATGGCGTATTTTACCGGGTTCGGGCTCCTGCAGCGCCGGCACGGCGAGCGCGGCAACGTGATCAGCGAGACCTGGCTGTTCCATCCGGGCTGGTGGCGGCGGAACTTCCGCGCATGCGGCTTCGAGATCGTGCGCGATCTGCCGCTCGGAATCTTCCACACCGGCAACATGGTGATCGGCCGCGCGTGGTCGCCGGCGATGCGGGCGCGGCTCGCTCCGGTGCTGGG
>CAZVMY010000122.1:0-5159 GCA_964628955.1 uncultured Methylocystis sp. | reverse complement strand
CTTCGTGGTCCGTCCGGCGGGGCGCGGGCACGGCCGCTGAACCGTCGGGTACCTGCCTGGCCGGGGCCTTCGCCGCCGGCCCGTGAAGGCCGGCGGCGTTCGTCGCGTCAGAAGATCAGAACAGCTCGCGCGGGGTCTTGTCCTTGATCTTCGGCCAGTTGTCGTTGGCCTTGGCGGCGTTGCCGGCCGGGTCCTTCAAGAAAACTTCGAGGGCGGCCGGATAGGAGAACAGGGCAAGCTTGCCGTCGGCGACGCGGAAGAGGTTCGGGTCACCGTCGAGCTTGCGGCCGCCGGCCGCGCCCTGCTGGCAGAAGCCGCCATGCAGCGGCGCATACTTGGCCGGGTCGGCCTGGAACGTCTTCAGGTTCTCGGCCGACGAGAAACGGTAGATCGCGCCTTCGTGCTCGGCCGAGAACTGGGCCTGGCCGAGGACCGGCTTGCCGACCGTGAAATAGGCGACGGGATCATGGCTCTGCAGCGCGACGCGCGCCGAGGTCACGTTGATGGGGGCCTTCGACGTGATGTCGTAGGCCAGTGCCGACGTCAGGCCGACGGCCATGAAGGGAATCGAGGCGACGGCGACGATGCCGGCGCCACGGCGCAGGCGCGACAGGGTCTGGGACACGGCTGACATGAAATTCCTCCGACGAGATGAGCTTCCCGGCGATGCGGGAAGGCGACGGGCCGTTCGTCGGCCCGTACCCCACCATTCGTCGGGAGCGGCCGGGCGGTTACAGCGGGCCGGAAAAAATTCGGCGGGCCGGGAGACATCGACGGCCGGAGCGTCCGGCCGCGGCCAGGCCCTCACCAGCGCAGCAGGCGCGGACCGAGCAGGGCGCCGAGCGCGGCCGACAGGAGAATGCCGACGCTGTACCAGAGCGCGACGAAACCGAGCGAATGCCCGACGCAGGACAAGGCATAGCCAGCCGCTGCGACGGAGCCGGCGATGAGCCCGCTCGCGAAGCCCGCCCAGCGCAACCGCGTCGGCGCGTAGCGCTTCAGGAGCCGGAACAGCCCGGCCAGCAGCGGAATCGAGAGGAGCAGGATCGCCCAAGGGCAGATCAGCGCGGTCTTGCCCATGAGATACGGCAGGCGTCCGGCCGCCGGCACGTCCAGCACGGCCATCGTGCCGACCGCGGCCATCGCGGCGCCGACGACGAGAACGGCGCGAAATCCCGACGCGGGGTCTCTCGCCGGAAAAGCCAGCTGGCGGAACAGCCAGACCGCCCCGGCCGCCAGGGCCAGCGCATAGACGAGCTTCGTCCAGAGCGCCGCGCCGGTCCACATCGCTTCGGGCACGAGGCCACGAGCGCCGAGCGACGCGACCGACGTCAGCACCAGCCCGGCGATCAGCGCGTTCGACAGATCGCGGCGGAGCATGAGCCGCGGCGCGGGACCGGCGCCCGATGCGAGGCGGGCGATCAGCGCGTCGGTCGTCATGACGGCTTCCCGACGCTGGCCGCGAGGCGCTTCAGCCCGCGATGCACCTGCACCTTGAGAGCCGCGACGGAAACGCCGGTCGCCTTCGATGCCTCGGCCATCGACAGCCCGTCGACGCGGGTCAGCAGGATCGCCTTCCGCTGCGGCGCGGGCAGGGTGGCCAGCAGCGCATGCAGGTCATGCCGCGCCGGAGCGTCGTCCTGCGTCTCGTCGGCGAGCAGCATGTCCCCGGTCTCGTCGAGCGGCTGATGCAGCGCCTCGCGCCGGCCGCGCCGACGCCAGAAATCGACGAGCTTGTAGCCCGCGATCGCGAACACCCAGTGCGACACGGGCAGGGCAGGATCGAAGGTGCCGCGCTTTGAATGCACGGCGATGAGCGTTTCCTGCACCAGATCCTCCGTTTCGTCGGGCAGCGACGACAACCGGCGCGCGAAATAGAGGCGCAGACGTCCCGCGATCATGCGCAAGGCTTCGGCATAGGCTGCCTCGTCCCCGGCCTGGGCGCGAAGCCAGAGCGGACCCAGATCGACGGCGAACCGATCGGGCTTGTGCATCGGTGCATTCGTTGCGGATGACCCGTTGGTTACAGGCGATGTGCACGATTGCTGCATGGCCGGAGGCTCGTTGACGGGCGATGGCATGCAGTCTCTGCCGGCGATCGTGCTCTGGGCGCCGCGCGGCTGCCGCGCCGACGGGTGGAAACGATCGCGTCCCGCCGTGATCGAGAGAGCCCGAGCGAGCCCTGCGAAACCAGTCACGACTACTCGCGGTTGCCACACGTTTCTGTTACTGCTGTCCGCAGTGACACACGCACCGGGAGACGCGCCGTCGTGAGGCGGCTGCACCCGTCTCCGCCTCAAGGCGGTCGTTCAGGCGAGGGGGACCGCGTATGGAGCTGCTGCTTCAGGGTTCACGCGGGGCGGCGGTGCGCAACGTCCAGCATGCGCTGAACTACCACCTGCCGGGATCGATGCCGGCCCTCGTCGAGGACGGCATCTATGGCTCGAGGACGAAGGCACGGGTGCTCGAGTTCCAGACCCGGTTCGGGCTGAGGAAGAAGGAAGGAATCGTCGGGCCGGAGACGCACAAGGCGCTCTACTGTTTCGTCGCGCTCTCGCACCATCTGCTGATGCCGCGTTTCACGCTGCGCCGGCCGAGCTTCGCCATCCGCGCGGGGCTCACCGGCGACGATGAGCCGATCCTTCCCAACATGCCGCCGCTGCCGCCGCTCAAGCTGCCGTTCCCCGCGCCGCTGCGGACGCCGCTGCCGGTGCCCCAGCTCACGCTCGACCCCGAAACGGTCAGCGCGATGCGCCAGATCAAGTTCGAGCTGGAAGTCGGCAAGGAGCGCAAGTTCGAGAAGGACCTTGGCCAGAGCGATCCGCTGAAGGCCGAGACCCAGCTCTTCACCGACCTGAAGGCGACGGCGTGGAGCCGGCCGTTCAACTTCCTCGGCAAGGAGGACGGCGTCGACTTTTCGGCCGGTGGCGGCCTGCTGCTGGAAAAGCGCGTGCGACCGGAGGGTGGCGCGACCGAGGCCAGCGTCTACGTCTTCGTCAAGGCGGAATGGACCCCGATCGACAAGCTCGGCCCGCTGCAACTGGCAAAGATCGCCGGCGAAGCCAAGATCACCAGCAAGGTGAACGGGAAGGAACCGATCGATTTCTCCGCCGCCGTCACAGTCGGCCCGGAGGTCGAGGTGGCCGGCGGCGCCATCACGTTCGGGCCGGGGGCTTATGTCGAGTACAAGACGACGATCCGCACGCATTCGATCGCGGCGGGCCTGACGCTGTCGGGCGCTTATCATTTCTAGGAGATTGTTTGCAAACGCGCCTCACCCCGAGAATCCGTTTGGAAGCTCCGGTTTCTTCATCCTGAGGTGCGAGAGAGCGCAGCGAGCGAGCCTCGAAGGCTGATCGTTGCGCTTTGACAGCCTGCGCCGCCGACTTGTAACACCCGTCAAACGGGGCGGGACGGGCAGGGTCACGTGGCGACGAAGCTAGAACCTGCGCCAGCTGGGCGCATGCGGGTCGCGCATGTCGTGCAGGGGCTCGACATGGGTGGCCTCGAGAAGATGCTGCTCGACTTCGCCAAGTTCCACGATCGCGGTCGCTTCGAACTGCGCTTCTTCTCGATCGCCGGCCGCGGCGTCGTGGCCGATCTGCTGGAGGCGGAGGGGTACGGCATCGGCGCGGTCGACAAGCCGCCGGGGCTCCGGCCGACCGCGATCCCGCGCCTTGCCGGCATGCTGCGCCGGGCAGCGGTGGACGTGGTCCACACGCACAACGACAACGCGCTGTTCTACGGTGTTCCGGCGGCGCGTCTCGCGGGCGTGCGCCGGATCATCCACACGCGGCACCTGTTCGAGCCGCGCAGCCGCGCGCTCGGCTACGCCATCGGTGCGGCCACGCGGCTGATCGGCACGATCGCCTGCGTCTCCGCCGACACCGCCCGCGTCGCGCTGCGTCATGGCGAACCGGCGAACAAGCTGCGCGTGGTCCTGAACGGCATCGACTTCGGACGCCACCCGCCGCGATACGGCGACCCCGCCGGGCCGATCGTGACGGTGGGTCGGTTGAGCGAGCAGAAGGATATCGCGACACTGCTGCGGGCTCTCGCGATCGCGAAGACCAAGGGCAGCATCGTCCGCTCCGAGATACTCGGCGACGGGCCGCTGAGGGGCGATCTGGAAGCGCTGGCCCGCAACCTCGGCATCGCGGATCAGGTCGCGTTCCGCGGGGTGGTGAACACCGTCCCCGACGTGCTGGCAGGATCGAGCCTGTTCGTCCTGCCTTCGATCGACGAAGGGTTGTCGCTCGCGATCATGGAAGCGATGGCGACGGGGCTTCCGGTGCTGACGACCGCGGTCGGCGGCAATCCGGAGGTCGTGGCGGACGGTGAGACCGGCCGCCTTGTGCCCGCCCGCGATCCGCAGGCCCTGGCCGACGCCATGCTGGCGATGCTCGCCGATCCCGCTGCGCTGGCCGCCATGGGCCGGGCCGGACGGCAGCGGATCGAGCGGCATTTCGACGTGGCCAGAACGGTCGCCGATTACGAGCGGCTGTACCGAGGGGAGCCGGCGGGGCAGGCGGTCTCGGCCGGGGGGCCTAGGGCGTGATCTCGCCCTTGTCCTCGCCGCTCCAGTAGCTGATCCGTTTCGCGCGGATCCTGATCATCACGATGCCGTCGGTGTCGATCCCGTCCTCGAACCAACGGTCGAGATCCGGCGTCCAGTGATCCCTGAACGCGGCCTTGTCGCGCAGAAGGTCGGCCTCGCCCTCTACGGCGACGTACATGTGACCGTCGCCGGACTGGAACGCCAGCGAGACGCGCGGGTCACGCGCGATGTCAGAGACCATGCGCGACTGCTCCCAGGTGAAATAGTAGGACTGGCCGCGATATTCGACCTCGCCGTTGTTGCTCATCGGGCGCGCGGCGATGTCACCACCTTCGGTATGGGTCGACAGCATCGCGATATCGATCCGGCGCATTTTTTCCGACAGATCGCTAAGGCTCATGGCTGGCATCGATCGCTCCCGTCGCGGTTGAGTCCCATCATTCGAAGAAGGCAACGCGGGAGAGCGCTGGTGGTTCGCACGGGGAGCGCGATACAGGCCAGGTTCCGGGCACGCGAAGCGCCAGGCCTGACGGTGGGTTGACGGCGGCGTGTTCGATTGCAGTCTGACGCGAGTGTGATTATCATTTTGGCGTGATCGGAG
>CAZVMY010000121.1:0-7924 GCA_964628955.1 uncultured Methylocystis sp. | reverse complement strand
AGGTGATGTAGCGGAAGACGTTCAGCGGGCTGAAGGTCGAGGAGAAGTCGGCGAGCCAGACGAGCATCGATCAGTCCTGTGAAGCGGCGCCGTCGTCGACCACCGGAAACCGGCGCTTGAGCGCCGCTACGAGCGGACCCATCCGGCTGCCGTTGGAACCCTTGACGACGACGGCATCGCCGCTTCGGATGGCGGCGGCGAGAGCCTCCTCCAGATCGGCCGCCGTCTCCGCATGCACGCCGCGACAGTCGAAGGGAAGCTCTTCCCACAGGTTTCGCATCAGCGGCCCGGCCGCGAACACCAGGTCGATGTGGTTTGCCGTGATGGCCTCGATCAGGTCGCGATGCATGTGGGGCGCGGCGGGGCCGAGTTCGAGCATGTCGCCGAGCACGGCGATGCGCCGGCCGCGGAGACCCATCGACATCTGGCCGAGCAGCGCCAGCGCCGCCCGCATCGAGGCGGGGTTGGCGTTGTAGCTCTCGTCAAGGAGCGTGAACAGGCCGGAGCCCGCGTCGCACTGCACGCGCCGTCCACGGCCCGACGATGGAGAGAGACCGCCGAGCGCGATGCCGGCCAGCGCAATATCGGCGCCGACGGTGTGCACTGCCGCCAGCACGGCGAGGCTGTTCAAGGCCATGTGCCGCCCCGGGCTGCCGACCCGGTAGGTCAGCGACTGCCCGAACACCGACGCCTCGACGACGGAAAGATCGGGCGTCATCACCAGCTTGACCAGCCGCACGTCGGCCGCGGCGTGCTCGCCGAACGTAACGATGCGCCCGGCCGCGGAGGCGGAGGCGTGGGCCCGCAGACGCTCGAAATGCGGATTGTCGCGGCAGACGATGGCGGTTCCGCCCTCTTCGACCCCTGCGAAGATCTCGCCCTTTGCGTCGGCGATACCTTCCACGCCCTGGAACTGGGCGAGATGCACCGGCTCGACCGTCGTGATCAGCGCCGAATGCGGCCGGACCATCGTCGTCAGCGGCAGGATTTCGAACGCGCTGCTCATGCCGATCTCGAACACGCCGTAGCGCGTGGTCACGGGCATGCGGGCGAGAGTCAGCGGAACGCCCCAATGGTTGTTGTACGACAGCACCGAGGCGTGGGTCGGCCCCTGCGCGGCGAGGACGTGGCGCAGCGCCTCCTTGGTGCTGGTCTTGCCGACCGAGCCGGTAACGGCCACGATCGAAGCGTCGCAACGCCGCCGGGCAGCGGCAGCCAGCCGTTGCAGCGCCGTCAGCGGATCGTCGACGACGTAGAGCGGCCCGTCGCCGGTCGCGCCGTCGACATAATTCCCGGCGACCACTGCCGCCGATCCGGCCCGCAGGGCGTCCGGTACGAAGGCGTGCCCATCGCGGCTATCGCCCCGGATCGCGAAGAACAGCTCTCCCGCGCCGATCGTGCGCGTGTCGATCGAGATGCCCCGGACATGCTCGGGCATCGGCCCGACGCTCGTCGCGGCCATCGCAGCCATCAACTCGCCATGAGTCCAGATCGCCGTCATCGGTCCGCTCCCAGTGCGGCGCGGGCGACGTCCCGATCCGAGAACGGCAGCGTGACGCCGCCGATCGTCTGGCCGTCCTCGTGGCCCTTGCCCGCGATCACGAACAGGTCGCCGGGCTTGAGCATGGCGATGCCGGCACGGATGGCGTCCGCGCGGTCACCGATCTCGATCGCGCCCGGTGCGCCGCCGAGCGCGGCACTCCGGATCGCGGCAGGGTCTTCGCTGCGCGGATTGTCGTCGGTGACGATGACGACGTCGGCATGGTCATGCGCGGCCCTGCCCATCAGCGGGCGCTTGCCGGCGTCGCGATCGCCGCCGCAGCCGAAGGCGACGATCAGTCGGCCGCTGACGAACGGACGCAGCGCCTGAAGCATCGTCGCCAGCGCTGCGGGCTTGTGCGCGTAATCGACGACCACGGGGGCGCCGTTGTGCTGGCCGACGGTCTCCAGCCGCCCCGGCACGCCGGCGAGGCGCGCGAGTGCCGCCACCGCCGCACCCTCATGCGATCCCGTGGCGAGCGCGAGGCACAGCGCCGCAAGGGCGTTGATCGCCTGGAACTCGCCGATCAGCGGCAGATGCACGTCGTACCGGCGCCCGAACAGCCGCAGCGTCAGGTCCTGGCCGAGGCCGGTTCGCGTCGCGCGGACGATCGCGGCATCGGCCGCGCGGCTGCCGATGACGATCGGTCGCAGGCCGGCCTCCTTGGCGACCGCCACCGCGCGCGTCCGCCATGGTCCGGTCGCGGCGATCACGGCGGCGCAACCCGCCGGGGTCAGTCGCGCGAAGAGAGCCATCTTGGCCCGGAAATAGGCGTCGAGCGTCGGATGGTAGTCGAGATGGTCGCGCGACAGGTTGAGGAAGGCGGCGGCCTTGAGGTGGACACCATCGAGCCGGCGCTGGTCGAGGCCGTGCGACGACGCCTCGATCGCCAGATGCGTGACGCCTTCGCGGACGAGACCGGCGAGATCGCGGTGCAGTTCGACCGGGTCGGAGGTAGTGAGCGACCGGGAGACGGTCCCGGCGGGCTTCACCAGACCGATCGTGCCGAGGCTCGCCGCGGACAGCCCGGTCTCCGTCCAGATCTGGCGTGCGAAGACCGAGACGGAGGTCTTGCCGCTGGTTCCGGTCACGGCCACGATCGTCTCGGGCTGCCGTCCATGGAAGCGGGCCGCGGCTCTCGCCAGCGCCGCCCGCGCGCCGCCCGCGTCCTGCCGCGCAACCAGGACCGGAACGCCGGGCGACGACGGCGGCTGCCGATCGGCGACGATCGCCACGGCACCCGCCGCGGTGGCCGGCGCCGCGAAGGCGAGCCCGTCGGCCTTGGCGCCGGGCACGGCGAAGAACACGGTGCCGGGCGAGACGCGTCGGCTGTCCGCAGTGAGGCCGGTCACGTCGAGCGCCGCGAGCCCGGGCGGCAGCGGCGCGTCGAGCGTCACGGGATCGAGGAGGTCAGCCAGCGTCATCGGACGGGCCCGGTGCGAACGGCGTCATATCCGGCAGGCGCCCGTCATCGGATGCCCCAGGGGTTCAGCCGGGCGATCGTTGGAAACGGCGTCGGCGGGTTGTCGAACCGCGGAGTCAGATCGAGCATCGGCCCGATCCGCTCGAGGATGTATCCCGCCGTTGGCGCGGCATTGTAGCCGGAGGTGCGCTGGCCCTGTGTCTCGGGCACGCCCTGCGGCTCGTCGAACAGCACCAGCAGCAGGTACTTCGGCTTGTCCGACGGCAGGATCGCGGTGAAGTTCGTCAGCACCTTCGTCTTGGAATATCGGCCGTCCACGACCTTCTCCGCGGTGCCGGTCTTGCCGCCGATGAAGAAGCCCGGAATGTTCGCTCGCTGCGCGGAGCCCTTCTCGGCGTTGAGGCGCATGACGTAGCGCATCGCCTCGGAGGTTTCCGGCTTGATCACGCGCCGTGCGAGCGCTTGCGCTTCCTGAGGGGTGCGCTTGATGTAGGTCGGCGGAATCCAGACGCCTCCATTGACGAGCGCAGCCGTCGCCGCAACCGCCTGCAGCGGCGCCACGGCCAGGCCATGGCCGAACGCGATCGTCATCGTGTTCAGTTCGCCCCAGTTTCGCGGCACGATAGGCAGCGAGCTTTCGGGCAATTCCGTGATCATGCGATCGAGCTGCCCGAGCTTCTTCAGGAAAGCCTTGTGCCCCTCCACGCCGACCGCCAGCGCCATGCGCGCGGTGCCGATATTGGAGGAATAGATGAACACCTCCGGCACGGTGAGGACGCGGTTCTTGCCGTGGAAATCGCCGATGCGGAACCGGCCGAACCGGAGTGCCGAACGCGCGTCGAACGAGGAATTCAGCGTCACCTTGCCCGAATCGAGCGCCATCGCCGTCGTGATCGCCTTGAACGTCGAGCCCATTTCGTAGACACCGACCCCAAGGCGGTTGATGTGCTTGGGATCGAGGGCATCAACGGGGTTGTTGGGATCGTAATCCGGCAGCGACACGTGCGAGATGATCTCGCCGGTGTTGACGTCGACCAGCGTCGCGGCCGCGGCCTGGGCGCGATAGGTCGCCATCGCCCGGGCCATCTCGTCGCGGATGGCGTGGGTGACGCGCAGGTCGATCGAGAGCTCGATCGGCTTGAGATCGGCGGCCTCGAGGGCGAAGCCTGCGCCCTTGAGATCGTTCAGCCCCTGACCGTCGATCCACTTCTCGATCCCGGCGATGCCGACGTTATCGACGTTCGCGAAACCCAGGACATGGGCCGCGACGTTGCCGTTGGGATAGACGCGCTTGTTCTCGGGCAGGAAGCCCACGCCGGGCAGGCCGAGGCGATAGACCTCCTGCTGCTGCCGCGGCGTGATCTCGCGCTTGATCCAGGCGAAGCCCCTGCGGCCCGACAGCCGTTCGCGCAGGTCGCGCCCGTCCATCTCGGGGAAGACGGCGTTGAGCAGTTCCGCCGCCTCGTCCTTGTCGACGATCTTTCGCGGTTCGGCGAAGACGGAGACGGTCCGCACGTCCGCGGCCATCAACTCGCCGTTGCGGTCGAGGATCGCCGGCCGCGCGGTGCCGATCGATCCGTCGGCCGTGCGCTTCAGCGTCGGCGGAGGTTCCTCGAGCGTACCGAGCTGGATCAGCCTCGCGCCGATCGTGCCGTATACGGCCACGAACGCCAGCGAAACGAGCACGAGCCGGCCGCCGCTCTTGTCGAGCCGCGTCCGGAACAGGTCGCGCAGTATCCGGCGGAGCCGCGTCCCGCGGCCTGGTGGCTGAACGGCCGGGGCGACCATCTCGGGAGGCTGGGGCGGCGGCAGCGGAAGGCTTTCCTGGCCGCGGTCGTTCAGAATGGCCATCGGCTCAGTTCGCTCCCGGCGTGCGGCCCGTCGACTTGCGGCGGTCCGGGGTCGGGACCGACCCCGTGATGAGCGTGTCGAGCTTCTGGCCGATCAGGTCGACGGCGGGCGGCTTGGCCGGCAGGTCGGGCGCCCGGATGATCTGGGTCGCCTGCAGTGGCGCGAGCGGCAGGTGCCGATCCATCAGCAGTTGCAGCCGGGGCGGCTTGTTCAGGTGCTGCCACTCGGCTTCGAGGATGGCGATCGCCTCGCGCTCCCGGTCGCGCTGCTTCTCCGCCTTCTTCACCGCCTCGGCGTGATAGAGCGTGTCGTACTTGACCGAATAGGCCCAGGCTGCCGTGCCGATCAGACCGGTGAGCGCCATGACGTTGAGCAGGCGGAGCATCAGCGCCTCCCCTTGCGTCGGTCAGGAAGCGCGGCAAGCGCCATGAGTGCCGGATCGGTCGGTTGCGCCGGCTGCTCGCTACGGATCGCGACCCGCAGCTTCGCGGATCGTGCACGGGGGTTGTTCCAGGTCTCGGCTTCGCTCGGGACGAGCGGCCATTTGCCTTCGATCCGGAACGTCGCCGGGCTCTCGACGACCGGAGCGTGACGCGAGCCGCCCATGCGTCCCGAGCGCCCGGCCATGAACTGCTTGACGATGCGGTCTTCCAGCGAATGGAACGAGACGACGACGAGCCGGCCGCCCGGCTGAAGAATGGCTTCGGCGGCGTGCAGCGCCCGCACGAGTTCGCCGAGTTCGTCGTTCACGGCGATGCGCAGCGCCTGGAAGCTGCGCGTCGCGGGGTGTATGTCGCCCGGTTTGGTGCGCACGACCCGCCGTATCACGTCGGCGAGGGCGCGGGTCGAGGTGAAGGGCGCATCCTGACGGGCGGCGACAATGGCGCGCGCGATCGGCCGCGACAGCCGTTCCTCGCCATAATGGTAGAGAATGTCGGCGAGTTCGACTTCGTCGAGACCGTTCACCAGATCGGCCGCGGTCGATCCGGTGGCCGCCATCCGCATGTCGAGCGGGCCGTCGGTCCGAAACGAGAAGCCGCGCCGGGCGATATCGAGCTGCATCGAGGAAACGCCGACGTCCAGCACGACGCCCGTCACGGGGGCGAGGCCCAGATCTTCGACAGCCTCGGCCATCGTCGAGAACGGGGCTTCGACGAGCCTCAGCCTCCCCGTGGCCTGGCGCACGAGATCGGCCCCGCCCTCGATCGCGGCGGGATCCCGGTCGAACGCCACGACGGCCGTGCCGGCCGTCGCGAGGATCGCGCGCGAGTAGCCGCCGCCGCCGAACGTTCCGTCCACGTAACGTCCGCCCGGCGTGACCCGCAGGCTCTCGATCGCCTCGTAGAGCAGGACGGGAACGTGCCCCTGCAGCGCGTCGAGTTCGTGCACTTCGCCGCCGACGCTCATCCGACGAGCCCCTTCAGCGCAGGGGCAGGCGCGGTCGCGGCCTGTTCCAGGCGGAAGTTCCTGACCCGCTCGCGCGCGGCCGTCAGGTGCTGTGCGAACCGCTCCGGCTCCCAGATCTGGAATTTCTGCCCGTGCCCGACGAAGACCAGCGTCTCCCGGATGTGCGCCTGGCTCTTCAGCGCGTCCGAGAGGATGACGCGGCCCTCGGAATCCGGCTTGAGAACCTCCGAGGTGCCCAGCAGCGCCGTCGCGAAATGGTCGCGCTCCGGCGAGAACGGCGAGAGCGCCGCCAGCATGCCGTCGATCTCCGCGAGCAGCGCCTTGCCGCCACAGTCGAGCGCCGGCTGGTCCAGAGATGGATGAACGTAGAGCCCGTCGAAGCCGTCCCGGGCCAGAACGGCCCGGAACGCTGCCGGAATCGAGACCCGCCCCTTGGCGTCGATCCTCCCGGCATGATGCGAAACGAACCGGTCCATCGCCGCCGGACGCGCCGGCGGCCCCCGCCAGCCGCACCACGCCCGCCTCTCTCTCGTTGTCCCGTGGAGGAGGTACGGCGGACATGGCAACGCCCTGGCCCACGACCGTGAAGCGATCGCGGCCCGCGTTGCGCGCATCGCGCAGTCCACCAGACGGGATGTCTTGGGATACCATGGGCCAGCTTGGGCGTCAACGAAACGGACGCCTCGCCCCGCGCGAGCGTCACCGCCCTCGATCAGACATCGTTAACGTTAAGGAACCGTTGAAGCCGCACGACCGTGCGTCGGCCATCGCCCGAATCCGGGCGTCGCATGCGTCAGCGCCGCGACTGGTCGATCAGTGCGAGGCGCGGAACCAGGGAGACGCGGCCGAGAATCGTACCCGGCGAGAGCACGGCGTTGGCGCCGATCCGCGAGCCGCTGCCAACGATGGCGCCGAACCGGGTCACACCGGTCTCCAGCGGCTCGCCGCCCGAGAGGACGCGGATGCGCTTGTCGCCCCGGTCGATGTGCTGGGCGGTGAACACGGCGCCTGGCTCGACGATGACGTCGCTGCCCAGCAGCGAATGCGCGATGGAGACGCCCCGCCCGATGCTCGTGTAGCCGCCGACGAACACGGCCAGCAGCTCGGTGCCGGGCCCGACCGAAACGCCGCGCGCGAGCCAGACGCCCCCGTGCAGGTAGGCGCCGGCGGCCACGACGCAATCCGGTCCGACGATGCACGGCGCCTTCAGAACGGCGCCGTCTTCTATCGTGGCCGAGCGATGGACGGCCACGCCCGGGCCGACGTCGTAATCGCTCGCGAGCCTGTCGAGAGCATGGTCGATGACCGGCGCCGGATCCTGGCAGACGTCGAATATTTCGAGTCCCCTGAGGATGGGGAAATCCTGGATGTCGATATGGCTTCGCAGGTCGATCACGGCGGAATCATAGCGAAACTGTGGCGGAACGGAAGGTCCCGGCCGGCAACATCCACTTGAACGGATGCACGGGTCGGGGCTCCGCCGTCTCCGGCCGGAGCCCCGGGTCGTGCCATGCCAGGCGGCCTGTAAGCCGGGTTCTGTAGGGCCGGGTCACCCCGGCGCGACGGCCATTCATCTGCGACGGCGCTCGCGCGACGCCTGATGCAACCAACCCGGACGGCGGCGTGGAAACGCGTTCTGCGACCGAAGCCGCAGTGCCGTCCCTATTCGGTCTTGCTCCCGGTGGGGTTTGCCCTGCCGGATC
>CAZVMY010000120.1:0-7927 GCA_964628955.1 uncultured Methylocystis sp. | reverse complement strand
GCAGCCGGTTCTCGCGCGCGATCTCCTGCGCGCGCAGGTGCTTCTTGACGGTGAGCGGGTAGTAAGTGCCGCCCTTGATGGTGGCGTCGTTGCACACGACCATCACCTCGCGGCCCGACACGCGGCCGATGCCGGCGATCATGCCGGCGGCGTGGATGTCGTCGTCGTACATGCCGAAGGCAGCGAGCGCGCCGATCTCGAGAAACGGGGAGCCCCTGTCGAGCAGCCCGAGCACGCGGTCGCGCGGCAGCAGCTTGCCGCGGCCGACGTGGCGCTCGCGCGAGCGGACACTGCCGCCGGCGGCGATCGTGGCGCGCCGCTCGGCGAGTTCGCCGGCGAGCTGCTGCCAGGCCTGTCGGTTGGTCTGGAAATCGGCCGAACGAACGTCGACCCGTGATCTGATGACGGCCAACGCGTCCTCCGCCCCTGCCGCGCTGCTTATGGCGTCAGATGCGCCGCAAGGGAAGACGGCCGGGCCTGCATCGGCAGACGTCACAAAAGAGCAATTCGCCGGTCCTACCGATGATCGACACGGCCGGGTCTGGCCGTGCAGCGACATTCATTGCGAGGAGGCGAGACGGCGATGCTGAAGACCCTGATCCGTGCCGCGCTGGCGGTCACCGCGCTTGGACTGCCGGCGATGGCGCTCGCCCAGACCGCGCCAGCGAAAACCCTCGACGGTGCGAAGCCGCTCGTCATCGGCCATCGCGGCGCCAGCGGCTATCTTCCGGAGCACACGATCGAGGCCTACAAGCTCGCGATCGAGCAGGGTGCGGACTTCATCGAGCCCGATCTGGTCGCGACCAAGGACGGCGTGCTGATCGCCCGCCACGAGCCGATGCTCGGCGGCACCACCAACGTCGGCGAGAAGCCCGAGTTCGCGAACCGCAAGACCACGCGCAAGGTCGACGGCGTCGATACGTCGGACTGGTTCGCCGGTGATTTCACCCTCGCCGAGATCAAGACGCTGCGCGCGAAACAGGCGATGGCCGACCGCGACCAGACGAACAACGGCAAGTTCCAGATCCCGACCTTCCAGGAGGTGATCGACCTCGCCAAGGCCGAAACGGGCCGTGTCGGCCGCACGATCGGCGTCTATCCGGAAACCAAGCACCCGATCTTCCACGCCGCGATCGGCCTGCCACTGGAGGATCGTCTGGTCGACGCGCTCAAGGCCGCCGGCTGGACCGAGAAGACCTCGCCCGTCTTCATCCAGAGCTTCGAGGTCTCGAACCTCAAGTACCTCCGCACGAGGACCAACGTGCGCCTCGTCCAGCTCGTCGATGCCGACGACGTGGACAAGGACGGCAACATGGTCATGGCCGCGCCCTACGCACAGCCCTATGATTTCGTCGTGGCCGGCGACAAGCGCGAGTACAAGGACCTCGTCACCAAAGCCGGCCTCGCCGAGATCAAGACCTATGCCGACGGCGTGGGGCCGTGGAAGCCATACCTGATCCCCTCGAAGCAGGTCGACGCCAACGGCGACGGCAAGCCGGACGACCTCAACGGCGACGGCGCGATCGACGAGCGCGACCGCGTCCTGCTGACGCCGACCAGCGTCATCGCCGACGCCCACGCGGCCGGACTGTTCGTGCACACGTGGACGTTCCGGAACGAGCCGAAGCGCCTCGCCTCCGACTTCAAGAACGACCCGCTGGCCGAGTACCGCGCCTTCTACGCCGCCGGCGTGGACGGCCTCTTCAGCGACTTCCCGGACACGGCGGTGAAGGCGCGCGCCGCGCTCCCCTGAGCAGCACCTGTCGTCCGAACGGGGAAAGGTCGGGGCTCGCGCCCGGCCTTTCTCTATCAGGCGATCTCGCTGCCGGTGATAACCCACGGCTCGTCCCGGGAGGCGGCGTCCCAACGCGTCCAGGCGGGGAGTGCCATCATTGCCTGCATGTAGGCGTCGGACACCGCCGAGCGCGGCAGCGCATAAGCGTGAAACCGGTTGACCACGGGCGCGAACATCGCGTCGGCAGCGGTGAAATGCCCGAACAGGAACGGTCCGCCGCCGCCGAAGCGTTGCCGCGCGTCCTGCCAGAGCGCATCGATCCGGGCCGCGTCCGTTTCGGCCGCCGCGTCCAGGACGACGAGCTTCGGCGCCCGCCGGATGTTCATCGGGCATTGCCGGCGCAGCGCCGCGAAACCCGCGTGCATCTCGGCCGAGACGGCTCGGGCGTGGGCGCGGGCCGCGACGTCCTGTGGCCAGAGCCCAGCCTCCGGATGCCGGTCGGCGAGATATTCGAGGATCGCCAGCGTCTCCCAGACCACCACGCCGCCATCGATAAGCGTCGGCACGAGCCCCGTCGGAGAGTAGCGCAGCATCGACGCGCGGGTATCGGGCTGGTTCATCGGGATCACGACCTCCTCGAAGTCGAGCCCCATGACCGCCATCGCGATCCACGGCCTGAATGACCACGACGAATAGTTCTTGTTGCCCATCACGAGTTTCATGGCGGTTCTCTCAGTTGAGGGGCTGTCAGTTCAATGGCTTGCGGTAGACGATGAAGGACGAGCGCGGGACGATCGTGTCGTAGAGCGAGCGCGCCGGCGCGTTGTATTCCTGCGTCTGCCAGTAGACCCGGAAGGCGCCCTTCTGCCGCGCGACCTCGAACGCCGCGTCCATCAGCGCCCGGGCCACGCCGCCGCCCCGCGCCTGCGGCTCGACGAACAGGTCCTGCAGATAGCAGATCGGCGAGACGCTCCACGTTGAGGCGTGGTCCACGCAATGCACGAGGCCGATGACCCGCCCGTCCCGCTCGGCGACGCGCCCCCAGACGGTATCGCCCGGTGTCAGCAAGCGCCGCCAGGTCGCCGCCGTCGCCTCGCCGGCGACCGCGCCGCGGTAGAATCGGATGTACCCCTGCCAGAGTGCCAGCCACGCATCATGATCCGCGTCTTCCGGCGCTCGGATGATCGTTTCGTGCATGGGCGGATCCTCCTGCCGCATCCCGACTCGATTTCGGAGGGGAGTCCAACAGCGGTTTGAAATCGCCGCGATTTGTTGCGCTGATGGATCGCGCGGACGGTCCCGCCTTCAGGCTTTGGGCCCCGTGTCGACGTCCCCGCCCTCGGCCTTCCATGCGCCGAAACCGCCGGCCAGATGCGCCACCGGCGTCAGCCCCATGTCCTGCGCCGTCTTCGCGGCCAAGGCCGAGCGCCAGCCGCCGGCGCAGAAGAAGACGAAGGTCTTGTCCTCCTGGAACACCGGCTTGGCATAGGGACTTTCCGGATCGATCCAGAATTCCAGCATGCCGCGCGGACAATGCACGGCGCCAGGCAGCCGGCCCTCGCGCTCGAGTTCGCGCGGATCGCGCAGATCGACGAACACGACGTCGTCGCGGCCCAGCATGGCGCGGGCTTCCTCGATCGACACGGTCCGAATCTCTTCGTTCGCTTCGTCGAGCAACGCTTTGTAACCCTTGACGATCGTCTGCGGCATGGTTCGGTCCTCGGAAAGCGACGGGACCATACCCGAGCAGCCGGGATGGACAAGCGGCACCGGCAGGCACCGACTTGACCCCAACCGCGCCGCGCCGCATGTCCGGACGATGACCGCGATTTCAGAACCCTCCGCCGAAGCCAGGCTCGAAGCCGAGATCCTCGGCATGACCGCCGCGCGCGGGCCGGAAAAAACCATCTGCCCATCGGAGGCCGCGCGCGCCGTCGGCGGCGACCATCCCGACGGCTGGGGACCGCTCATGCAGCCCCTGCGCCGCATCGCCGTCCGTCTCGCCAAGGAGGGGCGGATCGTGATCACCCGGAAAGGCCGTCCGGTCGACCCGGACGACTTCCGCGGGGTTTACCGGCTCGGTCTGCCCCGCGAGGACTGAGAAACCGTCGCGCGTTCGGTTCGCCCCTCGGGACGAGGTGCGAGGCAGAGCCGAGCCTCGAAAGATGAGGCGGCTGCCTGAACGGCCACCTGATTTCAGCCGATCAGATGCGTTCCGTGCGTCACGGAACCGCCGGCCCTGAGCGCCGCTGCGATGAAGACGACCTCGGCGAGTTCCGCCTCTGTCGCCCCGGCCTTCACCGCCTCACCCTTGTGGATTTCGAGGCAGTACGGGCACTGCGTGGTCAAAGCGACCGCAACGGCCATCAGTTCCTTGTATTTCTTCGGAATCGCACCGCCATCGGCGAGCGCCGCATCGTTGAAGGCCATGAACCCGGCCCATGCTTCCGGCGTGATCTTCGCGAAATTGCCGAGTTTCTTGATGCTGTCCATGTCGTACATCGATGGGCTCCCGATGCCGCGCGAGGCGAATGCCGGCCGGCCGCGCGCACCGCAGCATAAATCGTGCCCAATCGAAGAGGCCGCAACCTGAAGGTCGACGCGTGACGAGGAAGCGATCGCGTCCCCTCGCGGCAGCTCAGCGTGCCCGGCCGCGTTCGCCGTTGTCGTCCTCGTCGAAGCACTCGCAGCGCGCGCCGATCGGCGTCGGCTGCTCGAGACGGCAGCGCAGAGTCCGGGTGATGCAGAGGCGCGCGAGCGGCCGTTCCTCGCTCGGCGCCGAGAAGCCGCGGCGGCGCTCCACCTCGCGTTCGCGCTCGATCTCGCGCTCGCGACGACGCAGTTCCCGCTCGCGGTCGCGCAATTCGCGCTCCCGGTCGAGATCGCGGCACGGTGGGAGGGGCGGCGGGCCGCAGATGCCGATGGCCTGCGCGTGCGCCTCGGGCACAGCTGGAGGCGCTGCGACGGCGGCGACGAGGGCGAGCAGCAGAAACAGGACGTTACGAATGACGGACACGCGGCACCTCGCGTTCGAACCTTGCCGACAAATACGGCGACTCGGGGGTCGGCTCACCCTATCCCGCTTTCTAGGGCGACCGGAATGAACGTCGGCTGCACGAGCCGGGGTCAGCGACGGCCGACGACTGCCCAACTTGCAGGCAGCACCCGGCTCCGCGCCAACCCGCATTCGGTGGCCATGTCGTTTACGGCCCAGCACACCGGCTGGCATCGCGATTGCTTCGCCCGACCCGACATCCGGCAGACGCCGGTCCCGGAGGGAAGACCCATGAATCGCCGCAAGTTCCTGAAGGCCGGCGCCGGCAGCGCCGCGCTCGCCTCCGCTGTCGCGATGCCGAACGTCGTCGCCGCCCAGGCGAGGAACTTCAGCTGGAAGATGACGAACGCCTACGGTCCGGGCGCGCCGTTCTACGTACAGGGTCCGGGCAGCCCGACCGACTTCATCAAGATGGTCGATGCCATGTCGGGCGGCCGCCTCAAGATCCAGCATTTCGCCGCCGGCGAGCTGATCCCGGCGCTGGAAGGGTTCGACGCCGTGTCCAAGGGCACCGTCGAGATGAACTGCGCCAACAGCTATTTCTGGTCCGGCAAGACCTTCGCCGCGCAATATTTCACTGCGGTGCCATTCGGCATGAACGCGCTCGGCATGAACGCCTGGCTCTATCACGGCGGCGGCCTGAAGCTCTGGGAGGAGGTGTACGCGCCCTTCGACATCCAGCCGCTGCCCATGGGCAACACCGGTGTGCAGATGACGGGCTGGTTCCGCAAGCCGATCGAATCGATCGACGACTTCAAGGGCCTCAAGATGCGCGTCCCCGGCCTGGCCGGGAAAGTCTATTCGGCGCTGGGCGTCAACCCGCTGCTGCTGCCGGCCGGCGAAATCTTCCCTGCGCTCGAGCGCGGCGTGATCGATGCGGCGGAGTTCGTCGGGCCGTTCCAGGACCGGCGCCTCGGCCTGCACAAGGCGGCGAAGTTCTACTACACGACCGGCTGGCACGAGACCTCGACCGTCACCGAACTCGCGATCAACAAGAAGGCCTGGGCCACGCTGCCGCCCGACCTGCAGGAAATCGTCAAGGCCGCGGCCGCGGCCTGCAACACGATCAGCCACAGCTGGTGCGAGGCCACCAATGCAGAGGCTCTCGATGACCTCGTGAAGAACCAGGGCGTCAAGACCGCGCAGCTTCCGGCGCCGATCGTCGCCAAGCTGAAGGAGGTGACTGTCCAGACCCTGAACGACGCGGCGTCGAAGGACCCGCTCGTCAAGAAGGTCCACGACAGCTTCATCGGCTTCAAGGCCAACGTCGACCGCTGGGCCGGCATCTCCGAAGGCGTCTATTACAGCGAGATCCGCGGCCAGATCTGACGATCTCTGTCGAATCCTCCGCACGGCCCGGCAACGGGCCGGGCCTCGGCTCAACTCCCGGATGTCCATGCTCAATTCCACCACCGTCGCCGGTCTTGCGGATGCGCTCGACCGGTTCATTGAGCGTGTTGGCCGCGTCACGGGCTGGTTCGCCTTAGCCCTCGTCGTGGTCATGAGCTGGAACGTGCTGGCGCGCTATCTCTTCCGCTCCGGCTCGGTCGCGATGCAGGAGCTGGAATGGCACCTGATGTCGCCAGTCTGCATGCTCGGCCTGTCCTACGCGATCCTCAAGGACGGCCATGTGCGGGTCGACATCCTCTACGGCCGCTTTTCGCCGGCGCTGAAGCGCTTCGTCGACATCCTCTCGGCCCTGCTGGTCGTCGCGGTCGTCGCGATTCTGCTGAACCTCTCGATCCCTTACGTCATGCAATCCTACACGATCGGCGAGCGCTCGCCTGATCCAGGCGGGCTCGACCATCGCTGGGTGCTGAAGGCGATGCAGCCGCTCGGCTTCGGCCTGCTGCTGATCCAGAGCCTCGCCGCGCTGGTCCGCACGCTGGTCTCTGCCCCCGCCGCCGATCCAGCCGCGCCCGGCACGACGCACTGACATGCCCGTCACCGAGGTTCTGGCGATCCTGTCGATCGTCTCGTTCTTCCTGCTGCTCGCCATCGGCGTGCCGGTGGCCCTCACCCTCGCCGTCAGCGGCCTCGTGTTCGGCTATCTGGGCTTCGGGCCGATCCTGTTCAACCTGCTGCCGGCGCGCATCCATGGCGTGGTGGCGAACTACACGCTGATCGCGATCCCGCTCTTCGTCTTCATGGGTGTGATGCTGGAGAAATCGAAGATCGCCGACGACCTGATGGACGTGATCGGCCATCTCGCCGGCGGCCTGCGCGGCGGCATGGGCATCGGCATCATACTGGTCGGCGTGCTCATGGGCGCAACGACGGGTATCGTCGGCGCAACCATCGTCACGTTGGGGCTGATCACGCTCCCGGCGCTGATGCGGCGCGGTTATCACCTGCCGACGGCGGCGGGCACCATCTGCGCGTCGGGCACGCTCGGCCAGATCATCCCGCCGAGCACGATCCTGATCCTGCTTGCCGACATCCTCGGCCAGTCGGTCGGGACGCTCTTCGCCGCGGCGCTGTTTCCCGGACTCATTCTCTCAGGAATCTTCTGCATCTATCTGCTGACGCTCGGCATGGTGAAGCCGGACTGGGTGCCGCCGGTTTCCCTCGCCGAGCGCGGCACGATCTCGCGCATCGAACTCCTGCGGAAGGCGCTGCGCGTCGGACTGCCGCCGATCGCCCTCGTGCTCGCCGTGCTCGGCTCGATCGTGGGCGGCATCGCCGCGCCGACCGAGGCGGCCTCGATGGGCGCGCTGGGCTCCATCGTGGTCGTGGCGCTCTCCGGCCGGTTCAGCTTCGCGGTGCTGCGCGAGACGACGCTGGCCACCACGCGCATTACCGCCGGCATGATGTTCGTGCTGATCTGCGCGCAGGTCTTTGCCCTCGCCTTCCGCGGGCTGCATGGCGAGAAGCTCGTGTCGGACCTGTTCGAGGTGGTGCCGGGCGGCGTCGACGGCGTGCTCATCTTCATGATGCTGCTCATCTTCGTGCTCGGCTTCTTCATCGAGTGGATCGAGATCAGCTACATCGTCGTGCCGCTGTTCCTGCCGCTCCTGATGAACCTCAACGTCGATCTCGTCTGGGTCGCCGTCCTGATCGCCGTCAACCTGCAGACGTCGTTCCTGACGCCGCCGTTCGGCTGGGCGCTGTTCTACCTGAGGAGCGTCGCGCCGAAG
>CAZVMY010000119.1:0-7963 GCA_964628955.1 uncultured Methylocystis sp. | reverse complement strand
CGGTCGTGCAGGTGGTTCAGACAGGCTACGTCATCGGCGACCGCGTGCTGCGTCTGGCCCTCGTCGGCGTCTCGAAGACGGCGGCCAGGCCCACGACCGAACCCGGCGCCACGGTCGACCGCTCCGCCTGACCGGATCAGCCGCCCGGATCGTCCGTCGGCCGCGTGACGCGGCGCAGCGTCAGATTGATCCGTCCGGCCTCCGGAAGCAGCGTCGACGAGCCGGCGATGATCCGGTCGATGCCGTGATAGGCCAGCCGCGCGGCGCCGCCGAGCACGATCACGTCGCCGCTGGCGAGCCGGATCGAGCGCGTCGGCCCGCCGCGCTCCGTGGCGCCGAACCGGAACACGGCGGTATCCCCCAGCGATACCGACACGACCGGCGCCGCCAGATCATCCTCGTCGCGGTCCTGATGCAGGCCCATCCGGGCGGTCGGGGCATACCAGTTGACGAGACAGGCTTCCGGCGGGTGCGGATAGCCGGCGACCTCCGTCCAGAGCGCCAGCAAGGCGGCGGGGATGGCCGGCCATGGCTGCCCGGTCACCGGATGCGTCGGCTGATAGCGGTATCCCGCCCCGTCCGAGACCCAGCCGAGCGGACCGCAGTTCGTCATCCTGACCGAGAACGGCTTGCCCGTTCCGGGCATCCGCGGCGTGAACAGCGGCGCCTCGCGCAGCACCTCGCGGAGCGTCGCCACGAGTGCCGCCTGCGCCTCGCGGTGGAGGCGCTCCGGATGGTGCGCGGGGATGGGGATCGAAACGGTGCGGGTCATTGCGGCAGGTCCTTGCGGCAGGTCCTTGCGGCAGGTCCTTGCGGCAGGTCCTTGCACCCACATTGACTGCCCGTGTCCGAGGCTTCAACAGACCACGCGGTCGGGAGGTTGGCCAGGATGGACGACGTCGATTGCGTGGTCGTGGGTGCCGGCGTGGTCGGGCTCGCCGTTGCCCGCGCCCTGGCACTGTCCGGGCGCGAGGTGATCGTGCTGGAAGAGGCGACAGCGATCGGCACCGGCACGAGCTCGCGCAACTCCGAGGTCGTCCATGCCGGCATCTATTACCCGGCGGGCAGCCTCAAGGCACGCGCCTGCGTCGCCGGCCGACGCCTGCTCACCGAGTACTGCCGGGAGCGCGGGATCGCCGCCCCGGCGGTCGGCAAGCTGATCGTCGCGACCGATCCGGCGCAGACGGAAGCGCTCGCGGCGTTGAGGCGCGCCGCCGAGGCCAACGGCGTCCATGACCTGCGCGCTCTGACCACCGACGACATCCGCGCCGTCGAGCCGGCGGTCACCGGTGTCGCGGCCCTGTTCAGTCCGAGTTCGGGCATCGTCGACAGTCATGCCCTGATGCTGTCGTTCCGGGGTGATCTGGAGGATCAGGGCGGCATGATCGCGTTCGGCGCTCCGGTCGCGCGCGGCCGGGTGACCGACGCGGGCGTCGAACTGGAGGTCGAGGGCGCCGCACCGTCGTGCCTGCGCTGCCGGTCGCTCGTCAATGCGGCCGGCCTCTCCGCGCCCGCGCTGGCCGGCCGCATCGAAGGAATGGCGCCGGCGCTCGTGCCCCGAGCCTGGTTTGCCAAGGGCAGTTATTTTGCGTTGTCCGGTACGGCAAGCCCGTTCACCCATCTCGTCTATCCAATGCCGGAACAGGCCGGCCTCGGCATCCACGCGACCGTCGATCTGGGCGGTCAGGTGCGGTTCGGTCCGGACGTCGAATGGGTCGACGGCCTCGATTATGCGGTCGATCCGGCCCGCGCCGACGTGTTCTATGGCGCGATCCGGCGGTATTGGCCGGCGCTGCCAGACGGCGGGCTGAGTCCGAGCTACGCCGGCATCCGGCCGAAGATCGTCGGCCCCGGCCAGGCCGCCGCCGATTTTGTGGTGCAGGGGCCGGCGAAGCACGGCATCCCCGGCCTCGTGAACCTGTTCGGGATCGAGAGCCCGGGCCTCACGGCGTCCATGGCGCTGGCCGGGCATGTCGTCGACGTGCTCGGCTGATTGGCCGGTGTCAGGCGTCGTCCTGATCGCGTCGCGCGGCCTTTGCGAACTTCTTGGTGACACGCTCGCGCTTCAGTCGTGACAGGTGATCGATGAACAGCTTGCCGTTCGTGTGGTCGATCTCGTGCTGGAGGCAGGTCGCGAGAATGCCGTCGGCCTCGATCTCCCGCGTTTCTCCGTGTTCGTCGAGGTAACGGACCCTGACCCGCGCGGGGCGCTCGACCTCTTCGTAATAGTCCGGAATCGACAGGCAGCCTTCCTCGTAGCTCGACAGTTCCTCCGAGGCCGCGATGATCTCGGGGTTGACGAAGATCATCGGCCGGGGCGCCTCGTCCTCCTTCTTTGCCGTGTCGATCACTACGAGACGCTTCGCGATCCCGATCTGGATCGCGGCCAGCCCGATGCCGGGTGCGGCATACATCGTCTCCAGCATGTCGGCGGCGAGCGCCCGCGTCTCGGCGTTCACGCTGGCGATCGGCTCCGACGTGAGCCGCAGCCGCGGATCGGGCAGGAGCAGGATTTCGCGAATGGCCATGTCGGATACGGTCCGTGCGCCGGCGGTCTCCGGCGGCTCGCGACATAAGCAGTCTCCCGGCCCCGGTCAACGCGTTCCGGTTTCGTTCGGAACCATCCGCGAATCGCGCTATGGATTTGCGCATGACCGACGTCATCCTCCTGATCGGCGCGACCCCGATCGTCCTGCGCGATCTGCTGCTCGCCGCGGCGGCGGTGGCGCTGCTGCTGCTGATCATCCTCGTGGCCGTGGCCCTGCGTTCGGGACGCGCGCGGACGGAGGAGGCGATGCGCGCCGCCGAGCGCCAGCGCGAGACGGACGACAGGATCGCCGAACTGAACCGGCTCCAGGCCGAAGTGACCGGGCGTCTGCAATCCATGGCGGAGCATTTCGGCAGCCGGCAGGCCGACCTCGTGCGGATCGTCGCCGACCGCATGGACGCCGTGCGTTCCAGCCTGGGGCAGGGCCTGCAGCAGCAGACCGAGAAGACGACCGAGAACCTGTCGCGGCTCAACGAGCGCCTCGCGGTGATCGATGCGGCGCAGAAGAACCTCTCCGATCTCACCGGCGAGGTGCTGGTGCTCAAGGACATCCTCGCCAACAAGCAGTCGCGCGGCGCCTTCGGACAGGGGCGGATGGAGGCGATCGTGCGCGACGGGCTGCCGCCCGGCGCCTACGAGTTCCAGGTGACGCTGTCGAACCGCAACCGGCCGGACTGCATCATCAGGCTGCCGGGCGACGAGCGGCCGCTGGTGATCGACGCGAAGTTCCCGCTCGAGGCGTTCAAGGCGCTGGAAGAGGCGCGAAGCGACGACGCCATGCTGCTGGTGGCCGAGCGGCAGGTGCGCAACGACCTCGCCCGGCACATCGGCGACGTCGCCCAGCGCTACCTGATCCCCGGCGAGACGCAGGACCTCGGGTTTCTCTTCATTCCGTCCGAATCGCTCTACGCGACGATCGCCGACCGTTTCGAGGACGTGATCCAGAAGGCCCATCGCGCGCGGATCGTCATCGTCTCGCCGTCGCTGCTGATGATGGCGATCCAGGTGATGCGGACCTTAGTGCGCGATGCGAAGATGCGCGACCAGGCGCACGTCATCCAGAAGGAGGTCGGGCATCTGCTCGACGACGTCCGCCGGCTCGGCGAGCGGGTCGGCAAGCTCGACGACCATTTCCGGCAGGCGCAGAAGGACGTATCCGAAATCACCATCTCGGTCGAAAAAGTCGTGAAGCGCGCGACGAGGATCGAGTCGCTCGAATTCGAGGACACGCCGACGCCGATGGCGCTGCCCCGCGCCGCCGAATAGCGGTCCCCCTTTGTCATTCCGGGGCGATCGAAGATCGAGCCCGGAACCTATGAACGAAGACGTCGACGGATAGCCGCGATGGTTCATCGCCGCCCGTCCGGATACGATGGTGGTCATGGGTCCCGGGATCCGCTGCGCGGCCCCCGGATGACAGGGCAGGGCTTACATCCCCGTCCGCTGCCGGATGGCGGCCGACAGCGTGCCTTCGTCGAGATAATCGAGTTCGCCGCCGACCGGTACGCCGTGGGCGAGACGCGTCACCTTCGCCGGCAGATGGGCGAGCAGATCGGTGATGTAATGCGCCGTTGTCTGGCCGTCGACGGTGGCGTTGACGGCGAGGATCACCTCGGTGACGCCGCCTTGCGCCACGCGCTCGATCAGCCGGTCGATGCTGAGATCCTTGGGTCCGATGCCGTCCAGCGGTGAGAGCGTGCCACCGAGCACGTGATAACGCGCCGCCAGCGCCCCCGCGCGCTCCAGTGCCCAGAGATCGGCGACGGTCTCGACGACGATCAGCGTGGCTCCGTCGCGCCGGCCGTCCCGGCAGACGGTGCAGGGATTGCTGGTGTCGATGTTGCCGCAGTCCTCGCACACCGTGAGGCGCTCGCCGGCCGCCGCCATCGCTTCGGCGAGGGGCGCCAGCAGCTCCTCGCGCTTGCGCATCAGGTGCAGCGCGGCGCGCCGCGCCGAGCGTGGTCCGAGGCCCGGCAGCTTGGCCAGCAACTGGATCAGACGTTCGATCTCCGGTCCGGCGACCGCCGCCGGCATCAGAACAGCTTCATGCCGGGCGGCAGTGGCAGCCCTCCAGTCATGTCCTTGACCTTGTCCTCCATCAGCCGCGCCGCCTTGCCGCGGGCGTCGGCGTGAGCCGCGACGATCAGGTCTTCCAGAATGTCCTTCTCGCTCTCCTGAAGCAGCGACGGATCGATGACGATCGCTTTGAGGTCGCCCTTGCCGTTCAGCGTCAGGCGCACCATGCCGGCGCCGGCCTGGCCCTCGACCACCGTGGTCTCGAGTTCGGCCTGCATCTCGCCCATGCGTGCCTGCATCGACTGCGCCTGCTTCATCAGCTTGAGAAAATCCATGACGGGTCCAGTCCGGTTCAGAGATCGTCGTCGGTGTAGAGCGTCGGGTCTTCGGTGCCGTCGTGATCCGGCTCGCCGGCCGCGGCCGTCTCGGGCGTCGTGCTCGCGGCTGCCATGTCGGAGCGGGAGCGGACCGAGACGATCTCGGCTCCGGGGAAGCGCTCGAGCACGGCGCGCACCAGCGGCAGGGCGCGCACGCCCCGCTCCTCCTCGGCGCGCGCCGCGCGGCGCTTCTCGTTCAACGTCGGCTCGCCCGTCTCGTTGGAGACGACGACCATCCAGCGCTGGCCGGTCCATTCGGTCAGCCGGCGGCCAAGCGTCTGCGCCAGATCGGGCTGCGCGGCCGGCTCCAGCGCGACGTCGAGCCGGCCGGGCTCGATCCGGACCAGATGCACGTGCTGATCGACGGCCACCTTCAGCGCATAATCGCCTTTCGCATCGGCGAGAGCGACGATCTGCTCCAGATTCTCGACCCTGAGTGCCTGTCTGGCCGGCAGGGACGCCGTCGGAACGGCTTCGTCACGCGGCGCGGGCTGCTGCCTCGCGACGGATTGTCCGCCCGGCCCGCCAGGTCCGGAACCGCGCGGCGCGCTCGCGCCGGACGAGCCCGCGCCCGGACCGTTCGGAGCGCCGTCGCGCAACATCCGCAAAGCGTCATCCGGCGTCGGCAGGTCGGCGACATAGGCGAGCCGCACCATCAGCATTTCAGCGGCAGCGAGCGGGCGAGCCGCCGCCTGCACCTCCTGAAGTCCCTTCAGCAGGATCTGCCAGGCGCGCGTCAGCACACGGATCGAGAGGCCGCGTGCCAGGGCCTCGCCGCGCTTGCGCTCCGCCTCGCTCGCCATCGGGTCCGCGCCGGCGGCGGGTGCCAGCTTCAGCCGGGTGACGTAATGGACGAACTCGGCCAGATCGGCGACGAGGACGGCGGGGTCGGCCCCGGCGGCGTATTGCGCCGCGACCTCGGCGAGCGTCGCCGGCATGTCGCCGCGCATCACCATCTCGAACAGATCGATGATGCGCGCCCGGTCTGCGAGCCCCAGCATCGCGCGCACGGCTTCCGCCCCGATCGTGCCGGCGCCATGTGCGATGGCCTGGTCCAGAAGCGACAGGCAATCCCGCACCGAGCCCTCGCCGGCGCGGACGATGAGAGCCAGCGCCTCGTCCGAGATCGAGACGGCCTCGGCTGCGCAGATGCCCCGCAGATGCGTCATCATCACGTCCGCCTCGACCCGCCGCAGGTCGAAACGCTGGCAGCGCGACAGAACGGTCACCGGCACCTTGCGGATTTCCGTCGTCGCGAACAGAAACTTCACGTGCGGCGGCGGTTCCTCCAGCGTCTTCAGCAGCCCGTTGAAGGCTGCCGTCGACAGCATGTGCACCTCGTCGATGATGTACACCTTGTAGCGCGCGCTCGCCGGCTTGTAGCGCACGGCCTCGATGATCTCCCGAACGTCGCCGATCCCGGTGTTGGACGCCGCATCCATCTCGATGACGTCCATGTGCCGCGACTCCATGATCGCCTGGCAATGGACGCCGAGCGCCGGCATCCGGATCGTCGGCCGCGCGACCGACATGTCGGCGAGCTCGTAGTTGAGACCGCGCGCGACGATCCTGGCCGAGGTCGTCTTCCCGACGCCGCGCACCCCGGTGAAGATGTAGGCCTGATGCACCCGCTCCGCCTCGAAGGCGTTGCCGAGCGTCCGGACCAGGGCTTCCTGGCCGATCAGATCGTCGAAGGTGGTGGGGCGATATTTCCGCGCGAGCACCCGGTAGACGGTGGTCGTGGGCCGGCCCGCCGCGGCATCGGGGATGTCCGGCGTTGCCATGTCCGGGAGCAGTGAATCGGCCATGGCTTCGTCCCGGCCAGCCGCCGGCACCGGCCCGCGGTCGAGGATGAGGTGGGAGGCTGGACGATAACCCGCCCGGTTCTCGTTAGGGCTGCTTCCTTCCGGACCTGACCCGGTTGGCGAGTGGTACGTCCACCGCCAACCTCCCGCTGCTGATATCGAGGAAACGGGGGGCGAATTCAAGAGCCGCGCCGTCGTCCTGCGACCGGCTTCGCGATTGCCGGCCCGACCGCAACGTCCTAAGCGGGACGACGCCCTTCGGGTCGCCCGCCAACGGAGCCGCTCTCTTGTCGTCATTCGTCCTGGATCAGCGTCTCGAGGCGCACACCTTGCCTGTCGGCGACCTCGCGCTCAGCCGGGTCCTGCTGATGGACGACGCCCGGTTCCCGTGGCTGCTGCTGGTGCCGCGTCGGGCCGCGGCGGTCGAACTCCTCGACCTGTCGCCCGCGGACCGCCAGCAGCTGATGATCGAGATCGCCGCCGTGTCGGCGGCGCTGCGGGAGCTGCATGCTCCCGACAAGCTGAACGTCGGAGCGCTCGGCAACCATGTTCGCCAGCTTCACGTCCATGTGCTCGCCCGCTTCGCGTCGGATGCGGCGTGGCCCGGACCCGTGTGGGGAAACGGCACGCGCGTACCGTATCCGCCGCACGCGGCGGCGCTCGCGGTGGACAGGCTGGCCTCGGCGCTGGCCGGCGACGGGCTCACGGAGGCAGTGCGATGACGTCGTCCGCGATCGTCCCGGCTCTCGACACGTCTCCACCCGATGCCTCTTCATCCGACACACTGGGCTACTCGGTCCAGGGTCTCGACCGGGTTTCCGAACGCCGCGACGATGCCGGGTTCGTGGCGGGCCTTGCCGCCGATCCGGCGGCGCGCTGTCTGGCCCTGTGCGGCGACGTGCCCGTGCTGGGCTTCGATGGCCGCGCGTTCGACCCGTTCTTCGCTCTCGCCGACATCGCCCGTCTCGGGCCGGAGGAGGAGCGCGTGCTGCTCGGCCTCGACGGCGACCGCCCCGTCTTCGCCGTCACGATCGACACCAGCGAGACCGAGCGCCTGAAGGCGACAGCCGGGCTGAAGCTGATCGACCTGCGCTCGATCGCGGTGCAGGGGCTGCTGAGCCCCGTCGCGACCAATGCCCTGGCCACCGCGAAGGCGCTGTGCCACTGGCACCGCCGCCACCGATTCTGCGCGAACTGCGGCCGGCCGACACCGGCGT
>CAZVMY010000118.1:3574-7995 GCA_964628955.1 uncultured Methylocystis sp. | reverse complement strand
TCGCTTTTGGTTTGTTCGCCAGATATCGCTCGGCGTCGCATCGATAACAAAGAGCGCAGAACGCACTGGTTACTTTCTTGTCACGCCCCACGCGAACGCCGCTACGAGCCGGTGAAAGTCACCAGAGCTCGAGATCGACGCGCACATGGCCAAACCGCGCGGCGGTCAAAAGTGATCGTCGTGTTCGGGTTCGCTCATGTTCTCGACACGAAGGTTAGCCGTAAGCTTACCGCCACGTTCGAACGTGAACGTCAGCGGGATGAATGAGCCGGGTTCAATGGGTACCCGCGCGCCGATCAGGGTGAGTTGCCGCTCGCCGGGACGAAACGCGAGGCGGCCGCCGGGCGGGAGAACGATCTCTTGGAGGTTGGCGGCCCGGATGAGGCCCGCCTCCAGCACCAGCCGATTGATCACGATGTGGTCGGCCATCGGGGAGCTGATCCCGAGCAGGCGCTCCTGCGTCATGCCATTGTTCTCCAGAACGACGTACATGGGCATCACCGTTCCCGATCGCGCGCCGCCCTTGGCCCAGGGATGGATCACAGCCGTGCCCTCGCGTGCCGCCACCGGCTCCGGATGGATGCGGCTGACGGCCAAATAGATCGCCGCCACGATGAGAAGGGTGACGCCGCCGCGTGCCAGAGCCACAAGGGGAGAACCGTCCGTTGTCACTTCAGATTTCCGTCTGGTGGATTGCGAAAAAACAAAGCAAAGCAAAACACAATCGTATTGTGCGCGTCATTCCAGTCTCTGGAACAAAGTGGCCACGGATTTCGCTCCTTCTTGTTTGTGTCGGTATTGCGGCAGCCGACGTCTTCTCCGCATTCCCGCTGCTAGCTTTGGCTGTGGCGTCTCTTCGCCCGCGCCCCTTGGCTTCGATCGGTGTCAAGGACAATCGTCGGATGGCGCCGAGGACGTCGAGCGCGCCGTCGCCGCGTCAAAGATGATCATCGGGCCTTTCGTTGAGCCCGGTTGGGTAAGCGAGCGGCTAGCGCAGCGCGCGTTTGGAGAAGCCTTCACCGCGAGTAGACTCTTGGCAACTGCGCGACCCGTTATCAAGAACGCACTGGACCAATGCCTCCGCAACGGCGCCGAGATCACGACACGAATCGGGCCTGTCGAGAGGCAATTCACGTGCGAGGAGCCATTCGTCTGCGTCGTCTGCATCGATGCGGGCCGCGATGGCGCTCAGCACTCCATGTTGTCAGGCATTCTTGATGCTGCCTTCGGCTGGCCTGTAAAGAAACTGCCGAGGATCAGGAGCCCGGCCCCGCAGACGATCGCGACATCAGCTATGTTGAAGGTCGGCCAGTGCCAACCACCGTAATGCAGATCAAGGAAGTCAGTGACCGCACCCTGTCGCCAGCGATCGAGAGCGTTGCCGAGCGCGCCGCCGGCGATCAGCGAAAGGCCGATGCGTTCGGCAGTCGATTCGGTCCGCAAGGCCCAGACGCTGAGGCCGCCGGCGACCACGACCTTGAACGCTGTCAGGACCCAGGGAAAATCGTCGAAGACATCCTTGAACATGCCGAAGCTAACGCCGGTGTTGAAGCCGAGCCGCAGGTTGAAAAAGGGAGCGACGGCGATCACCTGCGGCGGCGACAGTACGATGTTCAACATCAACCACTTCGTTGCCTGGTCCAGCGCGAAGGCCGCGGCGGCGACCGCCAGTACCGTCGATAGCCTCATCGCCTCTTCTTTCGTGCTCATCGATCATCAGCGAGCTGCTCGGTCGGCCTGCGGGCGACCTTGTCCGTCACAGATAGCTGTGCACACCCGCATCCTCGCAGGGCTTCGTCTCGAGCTGTAGGGTCACATGCGCGATATCGAAACCGTCGTGCAGCATGGCCCGTGCCCTCACGAGCAGCGCGTCATCCCCGCCGCCCGGAACGACAAGATGGGCGGTTAGGCAGATCTGCCCCCCGGTGATGGCCCAGACGTGAAGGTCATGGACGTCGGCGACGCCCTCGATCGCCTTTAGCCCTTGGGCGATCGCCGCCAGGTCGACGCCGTCCGGAACGCCTTCGAGCAGCGTGTTGACGCTTTCCTTCAACAACGCCCATGTTCGGGGGACGACCCAAATCCCGATCAGCACGGCGATCAGCGAGTCGACCCAGGCGATCCCCGTCAGGTAGATGACGACGGCGGCCGCGATGACGCCCACAGATCCGACGAAATCGCTCCAGACTTCGAGGTACGCGCCCTTAATGTTGAGGCTGTCGTCCTTTCCGGCCGACAGGACGCGCATCGAGAACAGGTTCACCACGAGACCGACGACCGCGATTGCAAACATGGCGGTCGAATTGACGGCAGGCGGCTCCGTCAGCCGCTTCCAGGCTTCGTAGACGATGTAGGCGGCCACCGCGAACAGGATGAGCGCGTTGAGCGCGGCCGCCAGGATTTCGAGCCGCTCGTAGCCGTATGTTCGCCGCCGGTCGGCCGCCCTCCGGCCGATGCGGATGGCGGCGATCGCCAGCGCCAGCCCAAAGACGTCCGTCGCCATGTGGGCGGCGTCGGAGATCAAAGCCAGGCTGTTGGTGAGAATGCCGCCGATGATCTCGGCGACCATGAAGCCGGCCGTCGGGACAAGCGCGACCCAAAGGCTGCGCTCGTTAGCCTCGTTGCGGTTGGCGTGGCTGCTGCTCATTGCCGCATGCTCTCGCGAAGCCGGTCAGATGAAAGACGGTGGTGAACGCTCATCGCTTCCGCCTCACGACTGTTTCGGGCAGTCGGGATTGAACCCCAGAAGTCTCAGCGCGTTGATGGTCACCAGTACCGTCGCGCCGGTATCGGCGAGGATGGCGATCCACAGGCCGGTCATGCCCAGCACCGTGGTGACGAGGAACACGGCCTTGAGGCCGAGCGCCACGGCGATGTTCTGGCGGATGTTTGCCATCGTGGCGCGGGCGAGCCGGATCATGCGCGGCACGTCGGTCACCCGGCTCCTGAGCAGCGCGCCGTCGGCCGTCTCCAGAGCCACGTCGGTGCCCGAGCCCATGGCGACGCCGATCGTTGCGGCGGCCAGCGCCGGCGCGTCATTGATGCCGTCGCCGACCATCATCACGTGGCTCGACTCGGCCATGCGCTTGATCTCCGTCACCTTGTCGTCCGGCAGGAGCTCCGCCCGGTGGTCCATGCCGAGCGCGCCGGCGACCGCCGCGCCGGTGCGGGCGTTGTCGCCGGTCAACATCAGCGAGCGGACGCCCAAGGCCTTGAGCTCGGCGATCGCCTGCCGGGCATCCTCCCGCGGCTCGTCGCGCAAGGCCAGAAGCCCCAGGATCGTATCGCCATTGAACACTGCGGCCACGGTCTTGCCTTCGGCCTCAAGCCTGTCGACAGCCGCTGTAGCCTCCGCGCTAACGGCGCCGGTCTCAGCCGCGAAGCGCGGCGAGCCGACGAAGGCGAGCACGTCTCCGACCCTGGCCTCCACGCCGCGCCCGGGGACGGCCCGCGCGCCGGTGGCCGCCAATGGGGCCACACCGTCGGCTTTGGCACGGGCAAGGATGGCTTCCGCCAGCGGATGGCTCGAGCCCGTCTCGACGGCCGCCGCCAGCGCCAGCACGTCGCGCTCCGTCGCTTCGCCGAAGGCGACGACATCGACGACCTGCGGGCGACCGATGGTGAGCGTCCCAGTCTTGTCGAAGGCTACGGTGTCGGTGCGCGACGCCGCCTCGATCACCGCGCCGCCCTTCATCAGCAGCCCGCGTCGGGCTCCTGCGGAGAGCGACGAAGCGATCGAGGCCGGCACCGAGATCACCAGCGCGCAGGGGCAGCCGATCAGCAGCAGCGCCAGCGCGCGGTAGATCCAGGTGCTCCACTCCCCGCCGAGAAACAGCGGCGGCACGACCATGACCAGCAGCGCCAGGCCGACGATGGCGGGCATGTAGACTCGGCTGAAACGGTCGATGAAGCGCTCGGTCGGCGCGCGCGCCTCCTGCGCTTCTTCGACCAGGCGGATGATCCGCGCGATCGTGTTGTCCTCGGCGGCTTTAGTCACCTTCACGCGCAGCGCAGCCTCGGTGTTGATCGATCCCGCGAACACCGGATCGCCGACACCCTTGGTCTTCGGCACGGACTCGCCCGTCACCGGAGCCTCGTCGATGCCCGATATGCCATCGATGATGTCGCCGTCCGCCGGGATGCGGTCGCCTGGCCGGACCAGCACGGTCTGCCCAATGACGAGGGCCGAAGCCGAGATCTGCTGCGTCTCGCCGTTCACCTCGATGAGCGCGGTCTTCGGCACGAGGTCGCCGAGCGCTTTGATGCTGGCGCGCGCCCTGTTCGCCGCCACTCCCTCCAGCACCTCGCCGACGGCGAACAGGAAGACAACGAGCGCCGCCTCTTCCGCCGCGCCGATCAAGAGTGCGCCGGCGGCGGCGATGGTCATCAGCATCTCGATCGTAAAGGGAATGCCGGCTCGG
>CAZVMY010000118.1:762-3564 GCA_964628955.1 uncultured Methylocystis sp. | reverse complement strand
CTCGGGCGGCCGCGAAGGCACGCTGCGCCACCGGCGCCACGCCGATCAGGCAGGCCGCGACAAAGCCCCAATACGATATCTGATCGGTCGCCGCGACCTTCAGCACCCAAGCGGCTGTGAGCAGCGCGCCCGTGACGAGCACGAGCCGCCCCTTGTTCGTCTGCCACCAGCTCACTTCATCGGGTGTGGCCTCATGGACGTGGCCGGGCATGCCGTGGCCGGTGTCAGTCTTGGCGGTGGAGGCTGCCGCACCCCCGCCCTTGGGAGCATGGTCATGGTCGTGCCCATGGCCGTCGGCATGGCCATGCTTGTGTTGATGCCCCGCGTGGGCCGGATGATCGTGATCGTGGTCATGATCGCACGCGGCGCCGTGCGAGGCCGCCGCCGCTGCAGGCGCCGCCTTCGGAGCGACCGGCTCAGCCGTATATCCCAAGGCCTTTACCTTTGCCTCGATCGCGGCGCGATCCGTCCGCCGTTCGTCGAGCGCCAGCGACAGCGTCTCCGACATGACGGAGAGCTTCACGTCCGACACGCCGGGAAGACGCTCGACCGCGCCCCTGATCTTCGCGGCACAGCTCGCGCAGTCCATCCCGCCGACCTTCCAGGCGAGGGTCCGTCCGCCCTGCTCAACGGCAAGGTCCTGGATTGCATTCGGCATGATCGTCTCCGTTGGTAGGGTCGATCACTCGCGCTAACACCTATAGCCGCTATAGGTTCAAGCTAAAGTTTCAATTCGTGAGGCGGCGGTGGGGGGATGAAAATCGGCAGGTCCGATGGAGCACCTTTGGGGCTTTCGAAGAGCCGCACGAGCGGCGGATGGACGATCAGCATGACGAGCACCGCGAGCTGGATGACGAGGAACGGAATCGCTCCCCAATAGATGGCCGACGTCGCGACCGAACGCGGCGCCACGCTGCGCACGTTGAAGAGGGCGATGCCGAACGGCGGGTGCATGAAGGACAACTGCAGGTTCACCGCCAGGAGAACGGTCAGCCAGACCATATCGATCCCCATACGCTGCGCCGCCGGTGCGATCAGCGGCAGAACGATGAGGGCGATCTCGAAGAAGTCGAGCACGAAACCGGCCGCGAAGACGGCGACATTGACCATGATCACGAAGCCTGTAGTGCCGGAAGGAAGATGCGACAGGATGGCTTCGATCCATGCGTGGCCGTTCCATCCGCGGAACACGAGCGTAAAGAACGAAGCGCCCAGAAGGAGAAAGATGATGGCGGCGCACAGCAGCCCCGTGAAATCCATCGCATCCTTGAGGCGGGAAAACGAAAGCCGTCGCTGCGCAATTGCCAACCCGAGGGTCCCCAGCACACCGATTGCGCCGCCTTCACTTGGTGTCGCGACGCCGAACGAGATTGCTGCTAGAACGAATGCAATCAGCGTGATGGGTGTTCCCAGGCGCTGGAGCGTGGATCGCCATGATGGTAGGGTGTCACTGATAGCCCCGCTGAAGCCCGCGGCACCTGGAGGCCGTGGCGCTGCGATCGCGACGTAGATTAAATAACCTCCGACGAGCATGATGCTGGGAACCGCCGCTGCCTTGTAAACCTCCTGCAGAGACGTCTCCATCTGCTCTGCCAGCACGATGAGGACGAGGCTTGGCGGAATCACTTGCGCAAGAGTGCCGGAAGCCGCGACAATGCCAGAGGCGAGTCTCGCATCATATCCTGCCCGTAGCAGCGGCGGCATGGTGATGAGTGCGATTGCAGTGACCGATGCCGAGACGAAACCGGTGAGGCTCGATAACAGCGCGCCGATCAGCACGGCGGCGCATCCGATGCTCCCGGGCAGTCGGCCGAGAATCCGGACGAACTCCAGGAACATATCCTCGGCGATTTTCGTGCGCTCCAGCAGCACCCCCATGAAAATGAGCATCGGGATGGCGAGCAGGTTGTCATTGTTGAAGACTCCCTGCACGCGGAACACCATTGCCTGCAGGAAAACTGCATCGAAGCGCCCGGCGATCACGCCAGCTGCTCCGAATGCCCCTGCTATCGCTGCGAGGGAAAAGGCGATTGGATAGCCGACGAGAAGTGTCGCCAGAAGCGCGATGACCATGAGCGGGTGGACCAGCTCAACCATCGGTCTGCGCCCCGGCTTGACCAGCAGGGCGCAACACCTGCGCTGCCCTGATCGCCTGTGACGCCCCCTGGAGAGCCAGGAGTAGGAATCCCAGCGGGATCAGCCCCATGATGATCCAGGCGCGAATTTCACTCGTGCTATCGCGTGCGGCTCGCGTCTCACCGCCAATGAGAGCCTGAAGGAAGCTCGGCCAGCTAATCCACGCCATGAGCAGGCACAGCGGGATCAGGACGGTCAGCGAGCCGGCCAGCTCAATCCACGCCAGACGGACCGGCCCTAGTTTCGGAGATAGGATGTCGATGCGCATATGCTCGTTGCGCTGCATGGCATAGGGAGCCATCAGCAGCACGACGGCGGCAAAGAAGTGCCATTGAAGGTCGAAGGCGGACGGATAGGCGACTGCGAAGAGCTTCCGGGCCAGCGCATTGAGGGAGATCACGACCGCGTTTGCCAGAAGGGCCCATCGTGCAACCCGCGCGACCATCCGGTTGAGCGAGTCGATGCGGTCTGCAAACGGCGTGAGACGGACTAACATGCTGTTATCCCGTCATTTCGGCTGTGCGCTGATCCTCGACCGCACCGACCGCGCGACCAGGCTTCCAGAGCGGGATGACGTCAGGCGTAGCGGAAGTGATCGCCCCCATGGGCGACCTCCTTTCACTTGAACAAATGTGTGCTACAATCTGAAGCGGCTATAGGTTCAAG
>CAZVMY010000118.1:0-752 GCA_964628955.1 uncultured Methylocystis sp. | reverse complement strand
AGTTTCAGCGATGCCACATGCCGGAGTTGTTCCGTTAATCAATCTTGAGCGCGCAATTCCCATCGGCGGTCTGGCCGAACGGACCGGCGTTAAAGTTGAAACAATCCGCTATTACGAGCAGGTCAAGCTGCTGCCCCCGCCGGAGCGCTCCTATGGCAATCAGAGACGCTACACCCGACGGCATCTCGAAAGACTCGCCTTCATCAAGCACGCGCGGGACCTCGGGTTCTCGGTCGACAGCATCCGGACGCTGCTAAACCTGTCCGACAGTCCGGACATGGCCTGCGACGACGCGCACAGGACGGCCGCCAAGCATCTCTCCGAAGTCCGCGGGAAGATCGCACGCCTGAAGTCGCTGGAGGCGGAGCTAGAGCGCATCGCCGCGTCGTGTTCGGGCGGCACGTCGGTGCGTCACTGCGCCGTCATCGAGTCGCTGGCGGAGCACGCGCATTGCGTGCGGGAGCACTGAAGAACGGGACAAACTTGCAGGACGTTCTTGCGGCGGACGATGCCGGCTTGCGCCGCGTGGTGCTTGCCGTCGCGCTCGCCAACTTCTGCTACGACTTGGTCGAGGCGGCTCATCGCCGCCCACATCGGCTCGTCCTGCTTCTCCCGCATTGAGCGAAGGTCGGGATGGGCCTTGCGGCGGACGTGCTTGTGCCAGATGGAGGGCGATCCGCACGACCCCGCTCGTCAACTCGACCCCGTACCCCTCCTCAGGGGCCTCCATAAAGCCGTCACTTCCGATGGGG
>CAZVMY010000117.1:0-8000 GCA_964628955.1 uncultured Methylocystis sp. | reverse complement strand
GCGCCGCAATTGAGCGCGTTGATGATCATCTTGCGGTCCACGGGGCCGGTGATCTCGACACGACGGTCCAGGATGTCGAACGGGATCGGCGCGACGGTCCAGTCAGCCTCGCGGATGGCCTTGGTCTCGGGCAGGAAATCCGGCGTTTCGCCGGCATCGAACCGCTTCTGCCGCTCGGCGCGGGCAGCCAGCAGGTCCTTGCGCCTCTGGCCGAAGCGCCGCTGCAGATCGGCCACGAAAGCGAGCGCATCCGACGTCAGGATCTCGTCATAACGGGGGAGCATTTCGCCGGTGATCGTCGCGGGGCCGTTGGTCTGCATGGCGTTTCCTTATCCGGGATTCAAAAACCCCGTCCGGCTTAGGCTCCTCTCCGAAGCCGCGGGCAGCGTCAAGCGCGTCGTTCGCACGACGATGGTCGAGCCCGCCGCTCAGCTGCGCGGATGACGGGACCCTTCAGGAGGCAATCGGGCGGGCAGATCGAGGGACAGATCGAAGGCGACGCCTTCGTAGCACTCCCGGCCGCGACCGATCGCGGCGACGGCCTCCACCATGCGACCCGCCCTGCCGAGCAGCCGGTCGGCGATCGCGACCAGCAGTGCATTGGGCGTCGCGGTCGGGGACGCGGCGCGGATCGACGCGGCAATCGACCGCTCGTCACGGTCTGGCTGCAAGGCGCAGGCTACCGAGAAGGCTGCGGCGGTCGAGCGGCTGACACCGGCGAAGCAGTGGACGACCATCGGCCGTTCGCGGTCCCAGCGCCGCGCGAACTCGATCACGGCCGCGACGTGGCTCTCGGCCGGCACCACATGGCCGTCCATCTCGGCCACGATGTCGCTCATACCGACGAAGAGGTGATTGGTTGCCGGAACCGCTGCCGGACGGACGACCGGAGTGCCGACGTTGATCAGGGTCAGCACATGGCTGGCGCCGAGGCGATCGACCGCGTCGTCGAGTTTGGACAATGGGCAGACGTGCAGGAACGGCATCGGTCTCGAATACTCCAGCGCGCGACCGGGTCAACCGAAGCGCTGCCGGACCGCCGCGATATAGGCGGATTTCGCAGACTCGGCCGGCAGCGGCTCCAGAAGAGCCATCATGGGCGGAGCCAGCGGGCTACGCGGTCCGAAGATCGCGCGCGCCTCCGCCGGCGAGAACCCCGCCAGCAGAACCGCCTCATGATGCGCCGCGATCCGGTCGGCCTCCTTGATGAGCGCGCGCAACCCGGCCGCCGGTTCCGCCGGCAAGCCGAAGCGCAGCCTGATCGCGTGCATCAGCCTCGCCTCGACCGCCGTGTAGGCACCGCCGAGAACCGCCTTGAACGGGGAGATCATGTCGCCGATGACGTACTCGGCCGCATCGTGGAGGAGGATGGCGAGGCGATCCCCATCGGTTAGCTCCGCGCTGCGATGCGCAGCGATCGCCTCGACGAGCAGCGAATGCTGGGCGACGGAGAAGACGTAGGGGCCGGACGTCTGGCCGTTCCAGCGACCGACGCGCGCCAGTCCGTGCGCGATATCCTCCAGCTCGACGTCGAACGGCGAAGGATCGAGCAGGTCCAGCCGCCGGCCCGACAGCATCCGCTGCCAGGCGCGCGGGTTGGGCTCCGGCCGGCGCGGGCGCTCAGGAGCCAAGCGCGGTCAGGACGCGAGCGCGAGCTGCCGCGCTTCCGCGGCGAGCGCACGCTCGACCACCTCCAGCTCCAGCTCGATCACGGTCAGATAGGCGAGGAAGGCGGGATCGGGATCGATCTTGCCTGCTTCGAGACCGGCAAGCTGCACCGGATCGATCCGGTAGCGCTCCGCCATCTTGTCCAGCGGCACATCGAGCTTCTCGCGCAGCCACCGGATACGCCGGCCGGTGTGCCCACGCAGCAGCTCCTCCTCCGTCGAGGGCGGATTGTCCGGATCGTCGATGGCGTTCTGCTCGATCTCCTCCGGAGTCATCGCGTCGAGGCGCGCTTCCTGTTCGGGGGAAAGCCGTGGCGGGTCGTCAGGATCCAGTCGGTACGTCACCAGCGGCATGGCGTCGAATCTCCGGTGTGTTCGCCGGTCGGGCGGAGACGATGCGGATGGCCTCGCCCCGCCGGGTGTAGACGACGGCCACCAGCCGGAAGCCGATCATTCCCACGACCTTGCGTCGCATCTCGCGATCATGAACGCGCGAAACGTCGAAATCGACGCCTAACTCGTCGCTGCAGATAGCTTTTGCACCGGCGAAGTCGATTCCCTGCTTTCGGTCGTTGATGTCGGATTGATGAGGATCCCATTGATAGAGGCCGCTCACAACCGCTCACCGAGTGCCGCGACCTCGGCGTGCCGGTAGCAGCCGGTGAGGTGATCGTTGACCATCCCCGTGGCCTGCATGAAGGCATGGACGATGGTCGGGCCGCAGAACGTGAAGCCGCGCGCCTTCAGCTCCTTCGAGATTGCCTGCGAGACGGGCGTCTCGGCCTTGATGTCGGCCCGCGAGCGCAGGTTGGTCTGGAGCGGCCGCCCGTCGACGAAACGCCACAGGAAGTCCGAGAACCCTTCCCCCTCCTCGATGGCGAGAAAGGCCCGCGCGCTCGGGATCGCCCCTGCAATCTTCATCCGGTTGCGGACGATGCCGGGGTCGGACATCAGCCGCTCGATCTTTTCGGGTGTGTAGCGCGCGATCGCGGCCGCATCGAAGCCGTCGAAGGCCTGCCGGAAATTGTCGCGCTTGCGCAGCACGGTGATCCACGACAAGCCCGCCTGAAACCCGTCCAGCAGCAGCTTCTCGAAAAGCGCTCGCGAGTCGAACTCCGGCACGCCCCATTCCGTGTCGTGATAGGCCACGTAAAGCGGATCGGTGCCCGGCCACCAGCAGCGCGTGCGCCCGTCGGCATGGGTCACGAGCCCCGCTGGCAGCGCCCCGGCGTCTTCCACGGTGCCGGTCATGGCACAAGCGTGACCGGCAGCGGCCAGTCGACCGACCACCAGCGCGGGCGCAATGGCTGGGCGGAAAGTCCGCCCGCAATGACGACGTCGCCGGCCGCGAGCGCGTCGCCCAGCCGGTCGAGGCGGACGAGAGCCAGGCCGCTGCCGCCGCCGGTCGAGCCGGTGCGTCCGATGGTCCGACCGCCGGCCATGATCTCGACGCCGATCTCGGGGCCGAACCCGCCCGCATACGCGAACGGCACGAGCCGCGTCCGCGCCGTCCCGCGATGCTCCATGCGCGAGACCACCTCCTGGCCGACGTAACAACCTTTGTGGAAGTCGATGCCGCCGAGCTGATCCAGATTGATCTCGTGCGGAAACACGTCACCGGCCACGAAATCGAGCCCGGCCTCGCCGATCCCCTCGGCGATCCGGCGCAGATCGTATGCCGCGACGCCGGCAGGTTCCGCACCGATCCGCTCGAGCACCTCGTCGACGGCGTCGTCGGGGACGAACACCCGGACACCGAGCGTCGCCTGACGCGGGTCGACCCCGGCGGCGATCACCGCATCCGAGACCGGCGGCTCGATCGGTCCGCCATCGGTCCGCCATACCGCGACGACCGCCAGTCCCGGCTGTTCGGCGAGATCGACGTTCGCCCGAAGCTTGTAGAAGCGCAGGCGCTTGACGAGTTCGCCGGCCAGCGCCCGCGAGACGTCGAGCATGAAGACCTCGCCCTCGTCGTCGACCGATAGCAGCACGACGAAGTCGAACAGCAGCTTGCCCTGCGGCGTGAGCAGGGCGCCGTGCCGCGCGTCGCCCGGACGCATCGCCACGACCGAGCAGGTCAGCAGCCCTTCGAGGAAGGCGCGGGCGTCGGCGCCCGCTACGGAAACGACGCCGCGGCGCTCCAGTCGGGCAGCCTGAATGTCCATCGTTCCACGATCCTCCGGCCAGGCGAGCTTGCCGCTCGACCGAGGCTTACGTAATCGGGGGTCGTTCCGGCAACAAGCCGGACGACGGCCGGCGCGGAGCTGACATGCCCGAGACCTTCGACCTCGTTCTCGCCGGCGGCACCGTCGTCAACCAGGACGGCACCGGTATTCGCGACATCGGCGTCAACGGCGGTCGGATCGCCGCGATCGGCACGATCGGCGCGAAGTCGGCTGGCCGCGTCGTCGACTGTGGCGGCCTTCACGTGCTGCCGGGCGTGATCGATACCCAGGTCCATTTCCGCGAGCCGGGCAACGAACACAAGGAGGACCTCGAAACGGGATCACGCGCTGCCGTCCTGGGCGGTGTGACCGCGGTTTTCGAGATGCCGAACACCGATCCGCTGACGACCGGAGCGGCGACGCTGGCCGACAAGATCACACGCGCGCACCACCGTATGCATTGTGATTTCGCGTTCTGGGTCGGGGGAACGCACGAAAACGCCCGCGACGTGGCGGAACTCGAGCGCCTGCCCGGTGCGGCGGGAATCAAGGTGTTCATGGGCTCGTCGACGGGATCGCTCCTCGTCGCCGACGACGCGGGCATCGCGGCCATCCTGACGCGCACGCGCCGCCGGGCCGCGTTCCACTGCGAGGACGAGGAGCGTCTCGCCGGCCGCAGGCATCTCCGGGTCGCCGGCGACCCGTCCTCGCATCCGGTCTGGCGGGACCCCGAGGCGGCGCTCTCGGCCACGCGGCGGCTGGTCGCGATCGCCCGGGCGGCGGGCGCCGCCGTGCACGTGCTGCACGTCTCGACGGCTGAGGAGATGGCGTTTCTGGCGGATCACAAGGACGTCGCGAGCTGCGAGGCGACACCTCATCACCTGACCCTCGCCGCGCCGGACTGTTACGCGCGGCTCGGCACGTTCGCCCAGATGAACCCACCGGTCCGCGACGATCGCCACCGGCAGGCGATATGGCGAGGGCTGACCGACGGCGTGGTCGACGTGCTGGGATCGGACCACGCGCCGCATACCCGCGAGGAGAAGGTGAGGCCCTACCCCGACAGCCCCTCCGGGATGACCGGGGTCCAGACGCTGGTGCCGGTGATGCTCGATCATGTGGCGAACGGACGGCTCTCCCTGCAGCGGTTCTGCGATCTCACCAGCGCCGGGCCGCAGCGGCTGTTCGGCATCGCGCGCAAGGGGCGGATCGCGGTCGGCTACGATGCCGACTTCACGATCGTGGACCTGAAGCGCCGCGCGACGATCCGCGACGAGGCGATCGTCTCGCGTTGTGGCTGGACGCCGTATCACGGCGTCGCCGTCACCGGCTGGCCGGTCGGCACCGTCGTGCGCGGGCGGCGGGCGATGTGGGAGGGCGAAATCGTCGATGGAGCCAGTGGTGAGCCTGTAGCCTTCGCCGTCTCGGCGTCATAATCGCATAGGAAGAAGGATCTCCGCCCGATCCATCCCGCCAGCCGCCCGGATCCCCATGATCGACACGCTCGCCTTCGCCAGACAGTTCCGCAACGCTTCCACGGACGACGACCGGGCGGCGGCGATCGCCAGCTTCGTCGAGGAAATGGTGCGCTCCCAGGGCGACGGCGCGGCGTCGCGTGCAGATGCGATGCGGGTCTCGAACGAGGTCGCCGCGTTGCAGGCGAAGCTCGATGAGGTGCTCGAGCACTTCGGCAGCAAGGCCCAGACCGACGCCGCGACCATAGACGGCAAGGTCGACGAGGCGCTGGCGCGCATCGACCAGAAGATGACCGGCGATCTTGCGCGTCTCGACGCACGACTCACCGGCATGGCCGCCGCGATCGACAAGAAGATCGAGACAGAGGTCGAGCAGGTCCGCCCGGCACCGGTCGGCTCGTTCCTGATGAGCCTCTTCTTCGCGGCGCTCACCGTGCTCGGCGTCTATGTCGCGATGCGCTCACCTTGGGTCGCGGCACAGGCGCCGCGCTACCTCGGCGGCGTGGTCACCGCGCCGGCGGCGCCCTGAGCGAGTTACTCCGCGCCGGTCAGGCGCGCGGGACCTCGAAGATCATGCAGGTCTCGGTCCCGTGGGCCAGCAGTTTGCCGTCGGGTCCGAACAACCTGCCTTCGGAAGAGGCAGCGCGGCGGCCCCGGTGCACCACTGTGCCCTCGGCACGGACTGTGCCGGTGCCGGGAACGATCGGCCGAAACAGGCCGATCTTGAACTCCATGGTGGTGTAGCCCTCGCCCGGCTTGAGGGTCGAGTGGACGGCGCAGGCCATGACGCTGTCCATGATCGTCGCCGTCCAGCCACCGTGCACCGTGCCCAACGGGTTGAGAAAAGCCTCGACCGGCACGCCCTCGAACACCACATGGCCCTCCATGGCTTCCGTCAGGCGGATGTTCGTCGTCGCGGCGAAAGGCGGTTGAGGCAGGCTGCCATCGATCATGCCGCGCAGGAGATCGAGGCCCGAAAGCCTCGCCAGATCTCCGGGCGGCAGCGGCTGCGCGTTCATGGTGCCCCCTCGGATACCGTGCAACTGCACGCTACCCTTGCCTCGGCGGCGCCGTCAACGCGTGACGGGCCGCGCAGCCGACTCCGCGCACGCCTCGCCGGCACGGGCAGCGGCGAATTTCCGCAGGTGGCGCAGTCTGCCGCGCAGGTCGGGCCAGGCATCCGGGCCGAGCGCGGCCTCGACATCGTTCTGCGCCGCCCGCCAGAGTGGCAGCGCTGCCTCGGTCTTGGCCTCGCCGAGCGCCGTGAGACGATAATTGACCGCCCGGCCCTGCGGCGGGAGACGCTCGACGAGCCCTTCCCGCTCGAGATGGGCGAGGTTGCGCACGAGCGTCGTCCGCTCGAAGGCGAGGCGCTCCGCCAGGGCGGAGACCGAGCCGCTGCCGCCCTGCGCAATCGATGCCAGCAGCGACAGCTGCGTCACCTCGATGCCGACCGGCCGGAGCGCGGCATTGTAGGCCCGCGTGACGGCCCGTGCCGCCATGCGGGTGTGGAGGCAGACACAGACGCGGCCGAGTTCGTCGAGCTTTGTCATCCGGCCCGGACGCTATCCGAGGCCGGCCGACACGTCGAGCAGCCGGTCAGTGCATCAGTGGAGGTGGAACGATCCGTCGATCGCCCTGATCTCGACCGGGCTGATCAGGCGGTGATGCGCGACGCGCACCGAATGCAGCGGCCCGTCGAGGTTCCGCTGCCAGAACTCGAGGAATTTGCGCAGAACGGGGAAGACCGGCGCCTCGTCGTAATCCTGCCAGATGTAGCTCTGCACCACGCTGGGGTAATCAGGCATCCGGTAGAGGATATGCGCCGTCGTGAGGCTGAACCCTTCGAGTTGTTGGCGAAAGCCGCTGTCGATCATGATGCGTGTCTCCGTCCTGCATCAGCAGGGAAACCAAACATCATGCCATCTTCAAGGGTTTCCCATTAAGAAAACGTAATGTTATCAGATTGCTAGCAGCAGTTCTGCCTGAGTGCTGAAAGTCGTCCTGGAAGCGTCGGGAGCAGCGGGGTCGCGCGGACCTCCACACGCGGATACGGGTGTAATCCCGATCGTTCGGCGGCTCCGGGATGTGCCTCCAGCCAAGGTATCGGGAACCGGCTTCGGCGAGGTCCGAGCCGTTCCACGCTTGACAGCGGACGGCCTTCGATTTATCCCGGCACCCAGTCTGGCACTCTTCGATGTCGAGTGCTAACAGACTTGAAATCCCGTGCAGGCCCACCGTGGCCGCACCCCCAACTCAGACTGGTGAGGAATCTCCGATGAAGTTTCGTCCTCTGCATGACCGTGTGGTCGTCAAGCGCCTCGACGGCGAAGAGAAGACCAAGGGCGGACTCATCATTCCCGATACCGCCAAGGAAAAGCCGCAGGAAGGCGAAGTGATCGCCGTCGGCCCGGGCGGCCGCGACGAATCCGGCAAGCTGACCCCGATCGACCTCAAGGTCGGCGACCGCGTCCTGTTCGGCAAGTGGTCGGGCACCGAGGTGAAGATCGATGGCGTGGATCTCCTGATCATGAAGGAGAGCGACATCATGGGCGTGCTCGAAGCGACGCCTGCGGTGAAGAAGGCCGCCTGAAACTGACGGCGGCCGCTCCGTCGGCCGCTTGAACGCAACGCATGCGACAGGGCATCCGCGCCGGGCATTCGCCCGCGCCTGGTCTTGCTTGTCGCCACAA
>CAZVMY010000116.1:6160-8007 GCA_964628955.1 uncultured Methylocystis sp. | reverse complement strand
CACGTCCTTCCCCATGACATAGGCCGTCCAGTACGCGAGAAGCTGCACCGGCACGGCATAGACCATCGCGGCGAAGTCCGAGTTCACTTCCGGCATGACGATCGTGGCCATCGTTTCGACCGCGGCCGCATCCGCGGTCCCCGCGCTGCCGATGAGCACGATCCGGCCGCCGCGCGCGGCGACCTCCTGCATGTTCGAGACGGTCTTCTCGAACCAGACGTCCCGCGGCGCCAGCACGATCACCGGCATGTTCTCGTCGATCAGCGCGATCGGCCCGTGTTTCAGCTCGCCGGCCGCATAGCCCTCGGCGTGGATGTAGGACAGCTCCTTGAGCTTGAGAGCACCCTCCAGCGCCAGCGGATAGGACGTGCCGCGTCCGATATAGAGGACGTCGTTCGCCTTCGCGAGCTCCCGCGCGATCGTTTCGATCTCGCGCTCGTGCTTCAGCGCCTCGGAGACGAGCCCCGGAATGTTGACGAGATCCTGGACCAGCTGCTGCTCGCGCTGGCGGTCGATCAGCCCGCGCGCACGCGCCGCGGCGATGGCGAGAGATGCCAGCACAGCGAGCTGACACGTGAACGCCTTGGTGGATGCCACGCCGATCTCGGGGCCCGCGAGCGTCGGCATCACGACATGGCTCTCGCGCGCCATCGTCGACGACGGCACGTTCACGACCGACATCACGTGCTGGCCGTTCTCCTTGGCATAGCGCAGGGAGGCGAGGGTGTCGGCCGTCTCACCGGACTGCGAGACGAAGATCGACAACTGTCCGGCGGTCATCGGGACCTCGCGGTACCGGAACTCCGAGGCGACGTCGATATCGACGGGAATGCGCGCGAGCCGCTCGAACCAGTATTTGGCGGTCAGACCCGCGAGATAGGCCGTACCGCAGGCTGAGATGGTGATCCGGTTAATGGTCTTGAAGTCGAACGGCAGCTTACCGGGAAGCCGGACGGCTCCGCTCGCCATGTCGAGGTAGTGGGAGAACGTGCGGCCGAGAACTTCCGGCTGCTCATGAATTTCCTTCGCCATGAAGTGGCGATGGTTGCCCTTGTCGACGAGGAACGCGCCGGCCTGGCTGCGCTGCTTCTGGCGGCGAACGACGCGGTTGGCCCCATCCCGGAACTCCACCCCGTCGCGCGACAGGATCGCCCAGTCGCCGTCGTCGAGATAGGTGATCGTATCGGTGAAGGGCGCAAGCGCGAGCGCATCCGAGCCGAGATACATCTCGCCTTCGCCATGGCCGACGGCGAGCGGCGCTCCCTTGCGGGCGCCGATCAGCAGGTCGTCCTGACCCTGGAAGAGGAACGCCAGCGCGAACGCGCCATGCAGCCGCGGCAGCGCTGCGGCCACCGCGGTCACCGGATCGTTGGTCGAACGCATTTCGTGGGTGACGAGATGCGCGACCACCTCGGTGTCGGTTTCGCTTCTGAAGACGTGGCCCGCGGCCTGCAGCTCTTCCCGCAGCTCGCGAAAATTCTCGATGATCCCGTTATGAACGACCGCCAGTTTGTCGGTGGCGTGGGGGTGAGCATTCGCCTCGGTCGGCTTCCCGTGCGTCGCCCAGCGCGTGTGACCGATGCCGATCGCGCCCGAGAGCGGCTCCTCGCTCAGCTTGATCTCGAGGTTGCGGAGCTTGCCCTCGGCGCGCCGGCGGGTGAGCTGGCCACCTTCGAGCGTGGCTATACCGGCCGAGTCGTAACCGCGGTATTCGAGCCGCTTCAGCGAATCCAGCACCATGCCGGCCACCGGCCGCGAGCCCAGAATTCCCACGATGCCGCACATCGGTCGCCTCCTCCAGCCTTCGATCCGGTGCCGCGCCAAGCTCTAGCGCCGCTGCCATCAAG
>CAZVMY010000116.1:5085-6150 GCA_964628955.1 uncultured Methylocystis sp. | reverse complement strand
AAGCTCAAATCAAGTAAGATTTCGCAGTGTTTCTGCCCGGTGCGAGGTCACTCACGCGTTTCCCTGGTCGGACTTCCGTACGAGCGCGGCCTGCCTGAACGATGCCGCCCAACCGGGCTTGACCGTCTGGCGACCGCGCGCCACCGCGAGCGCATCGTCCGGAACGTCCTTCGTCACGACCGAGCCGGAGCCCACATAGGCCCCGTCCCCGATCCTCACCGGCGCGACCAGCGCTGAATTCGAGCCGATGAAGGCTCCGCGGCCGATCTCGGTACGGTACTTGAAGAACCCGTCGTAGTTGCAGGTGATGGTGCCGGCCCCGACATTGGCCCCGGCGCCGACCGACGCGTCGCCGATGTACGACAGATGGCTGACCTTGGCGCCATCCCCGATCTCGGCGGCCTTGATCTCGACGAAATTGCCGACCTTGGCCCCGGCGCCCAGCCGTGCACCGGGTCGCAGACGCGCGAACGGTCCGACCGAGACGTTCGGCCCGATGCTGGCGCCCTCGAGATGCGAATGCGCATGGACGACCGCGCCATCGCCGATCGAAACACCGCGTCCGATCACGACGTTGGGCTCGATCACGACGTCGCGCCCGACCACAGTGTCGTAACTCAGGAACACGCTCGGCGGGTCGACGAGGGTCGCGCCGGCGCGCATGACCTGATGCCGCAGCCGGGTCTGGAAGAGCGCTTCGGCCGCGGCGAGCTGGACCCGGTCGTTCACGCCCATCACTTCGGCTTCGCCCGCCTCGACGACGGCGCTGCTGAGCCTCAGCGCCCGGGCAGCCTCGACCGCGTCGGTCAGGTAGAACTCCTTCTGGGCATTGTCGTTGCCGATGCCGTCGATGATCTCCAGCGCCAGCGAACCCTCGAACGCCATCAGCCCGGCGTTGCAGAGCGTGACCCTGCGCTCCGCCTCGGTGGCGTCCTTGTGCTCGCGGATCGCCGTCAACCGGCCGTCCGCCACGAGCAGCCTGCCGTATCCGGCCGGATCCGCCGCGCGAAATCCGAGGACAGCCACGGCATGTCCTCCGCTGGCGGCAGAAGCGAGGGTGGCGAT
>CAZVMY010000116.1:0-5075 GCA_964628955.1 uncultured Methylocystis sp. | reverse complement strand
CACCAGCGGCGTGTCGGCGAACAGGACGACGAGGCGCTGAACGCCCGCGGCGATGTCCGGCCTCGCGTGCAGCACGGCGTGGGCGGTGCCCAGCCGATCCGTCTGAACGTGGACCGAAGCGCCGGGGCAAAGCCTCGCGACCTCGCGCGCCACGTCGTCGCGATGCGGCCCGATCACGACCGCTACGCGGCCGATGCCGGCAGCCTCGACGGCGGCGAGCACATGGGCCAGCATGGAGCGTCCGGCGATCTCGTGCAGCACCTTGGGACGGAGCGACTTCATCCGGGTGCCCTCGCCGGCCGCAAGCACGACTGCAAGCGTGTCCTTCGGCGCGACCGGCCTGGTCTGCTCTGCCATCATTGCCCCCGAACCGCGTTCTGCGGCCTTGGACGCCCCGCCAAAGGCGCTTTTCCGGGTATACCTGTAGTCTGCCAAGCGTTAAGGAAGGCCGAAAGGCCGACGCCGTCCGGTTGCCGCGAATTCGTGGCGGCCTGCAACTTGCCTGAAGGACGGTAGCACGCTCCCAACGGCGGTCCAACGACGCGGTGGGCCGTCGAGCGGCGACTGGAGCACCTGCGAACGAACGGATTGCAGATTGAGACGGTATATCCAGCGATCGGCGACGGTCCGGTTTCCATGTCGGACGCAGGGCCATACGGTCCGCGGCTCATGCTGACGCGGCGCTCGCTCCTGGGTGTCGCCGGCGCCACGCTAGCCGACCGCACGACGGCGCTGGCGCAGCTCGCCCCGCTCACGACGACGCCGCCCTCGCTGGGCGAAGGACAGCCCTTCGAGGCCAACGCCGTCATCGAGATGGCGCGCGTGCTGGCGCGCAGACCGCATCAGCCGCAGAACACGACGCTGCCCGATCCGTTCGGCAATCTGAACTACGAGCAATACGTCTCGATCCTGCCGCGGCCTGGCTCGGCGATCTGGGCCGGTGAAGGACGGGGCTTCGTCGTCGAGCCGCTGCATCGCGGTTTCGTCTTCGGCGCGCCGGTGACGCTGCATCTGGTCGAGGATGGCCTCGTACGTCGGATCGGCTACTCGCCGCAGCGCTTCACGTTTCCGCGGCAGCCGCCGCCACCGACACTGGGCGACATCGGTTTTTCCGGCTTTCGCGTGCTGGTGCCGAATGGCGGCGCGCCGCGCGAGGTCGCCATCTTCCAGGGCGCGACCTTCTTCCGGTCGCTGGCCAACGGGCAGAACCTCGGCGTGATGGCGCGCGCGCTGGCGCTCAAGATCGCCGAGCCCAATGGCGAAGAGTTCCCGTTCTTCCGCTCCTTCTGGATCGAGCGCCCTGCCGCGGGCGCGAACAGCATCGTCGTCCACGCACTCGCCGAGTCAGAGAATTGCACCGGCGCGTTCCGTTTCACGCTGCGGCCGGGAGACGCGACGATCATCGATACCGAGGCCAGCCTGTTCGTGCGGACGCCGGTGGCGCATCTGGGGCTGGGCGCCATGCAGTCGACGTTCCTGTTCGGCGCGAACGATCGGCGCGGGGTCGACGACCTGCGGCCGGCCGTGCACGAATCGTCAGGACTGCAGATTCTCAACGGCAGCGGCGAATGGCTCTGGCGGCCGCTCAGCAATCCCGAGCAGCTGCAGTTTTCCGCCTTCCTCGATCAGGATCCCAAGGGCTTCGGCCTGTTGCAGCGCGAGCGCGACTACACCGCCTACCACGATGACGACCAGCACTTCGAGCTGCGGCCGAGCCTCTGGATCGAGCCGATCGGCGATTGGGGGCCGGGGTCGGTCAACCTCGTGGAGATCCCGACGGATTCGGAGATCCACGACAACATCATCGCCTATTGGCGCCCACGGGAGCCTTTGGCAGCCGGGACGGAACTCGCGTTCGCCTATCGGCAGTTCTGGTGCTGGTCGCCGCCGGAACGGCCGGCGCTGGCGACCGCCACCGCAACAAGGCTCGGCCGTGCCGGGAATCCGCGTCGGCGGCGCTTCGCGGTCGATTTCACGAGCGAAGCCTTCGCCACTGCGGGCGCCGCTGCCGACCTCAAGATCGCGCTCGGCGCAACTCCAGGTACGCTGTCGGGCCAGCGCCTCGTCCCGATGCCGTGGCGAAAGATCGTCCGCGTCCTGTTCGAGCTCGACCCTGGGAACGAGCCCGCAATCGAGCTTCGCCTGATTCTCGAGGCAGGCGGACGCCCGGCCTCCGAAACCTGGCTCTATCGATGGACGCCATAGCCGATCGATCCACCCTCGACCGGCAGCTTCTGGCCGGAAGCTCGGGGCCGGACGAGGTCTGGCGCGATCCCGTGCCGCCGTCGGCGCCTCTCGACATGCCGGTGCGGTCCTTCGAACATTATGGCCCGGCAAACCGGCGGACCTGGCTGACGGCCGATGCCCGACGCATTCCCTGGCTCTCGCGGCTGTTCGTCTTCGGCGGCGGGCTGGCCATCACGGCCGTCGGCGCCTGGCAGATGTACGAGGTGGTGGCCGTCGGCGGCGTGACGCTGCTCGAGTGGCTGCTGCTCGTGCTCTTCGTCATCAACTTCTCCTGGATCGCGCTGGCGTTCTCCAGCGCGCTGCTGGGTTTCCTGTCGCTGCTTCGCCCGGGCAGCAGCGCCGGACTCACCGTCCCGGCTTCGTTGAACACGCGCACCGCCGTGCTGATGCCGATCTACAACGAAGCGCCGAGCCGGGTCTTCGCGGCCGTGGCGACCATGGCCAACGAGGTCCGCAAGACGGGTCTCGGCGACGCGTTCGACTTCTTCTTCCTGTCCGATACGACCGATCCCGATGTCTGGGTGGCCGAGGAGCGCGCCTTCGCGGCCGTGCGGCGCCATCTCGGCCCAGGCGCACCTCGGATCTACTATCGCCACCGGCCGCAAAACGTCGCGCGCAAGGCCGGCAACATCGCGGATTTCGTAACGCGCTGGGGCGCTGCCTACGAGCATATGCTCGTGCTGGACGCCGACAGCCTGATGACCGGTGCCGCGATCACCGGGCTCGCCGCCGCGATGGAGCGCGATCCCGACGCAGGAATCATTCAAACCCTGCCGCTGATCGTCAATCGCAACACGCTCTTCGCCCGTGTCCAGCAGTTCGCGGCGCGCATCTATGGCCCGGTGATCGCCGAAGGGCTGAGGCTGTGGAGCCACCGGGACGGCAACTACTGGGGGCACAACGCAATCATCCGGACCCGCGCCTTCGCCGAGAACTGCGGCATGCCGGAGCTTCCCGGCAAGCCGCCCTTCGGCGGGCACATCCTCAGCCACGATTTCGTCGAAGCCGCCCTGATGCGCCGCGCAGGCTGGTCGGTCTCGATGGTCCGGGGCCTCGTCGGCAGCTACGAGGAGAGCCCGCCGTCGCTGATCGATCTCGCAGCGCGGGATCGGCGCTGGTGCCAGGGGAACCTCCAGCACATCGGCGTCATCGGCGCTGCCGGCTTCCATCCTGCCACCCGGCAGCACTTTGCGACCGGAATCATGTCCTATCTCGCCTCGCCGTTCTGGCTGTTCCAGCTGGTGGTCGGGATCACCCTCACCTTGCAGGCCAAGTTCATCCGGCCCGAATACTTCGTCGGCGAGTTCTCGCTTTTTCCTGCATGGCCGCGTTTCGACGCGGAGCGATCCCTAGCGCTGTTCGGGGCGACCATGGCCATCCTTCTGGCCCCGAAACTGTTCGGCCTTATCGTGACCCTGTTGAGCGGCGCCGACCGGCGGGCCTGCGGCGGCCCGATCCGGCTGTTTTTCTCGACGCTGTTCGAGGTGCTGATGTCCGCGCTGCTCGCGCCCGTGATGATGCTGATCCAGTCGGGCTCGGTCTTCCAGATCGTCGCCGGCGGCGATACCGGCTGGAAGCCGCAGCGGCGCGACGACGGCTCGATCCCGTTCGGCGACATCGTGCGCAGGCATCGCTGGCACGTGCTGCTGGGCACCCTTGCCGGGCTGTCGGCCTTCACCATCGCGCCGTCGCTGTTCGCGTGGATGTCGCCGACGATCCTGGGGCTGGTGCTCTCGATCCAGATGTCCTGGGCCAGCGGCCAGGTCTCGATCGGGCTGGCGCTGCGCCGCGCCGGACTGCTGCTGACGCCGGAAGAGCGTGACCCGCCAGACGTCGTCACCATGGCCAACGCTCTCGCCCGGCGGTTCGAGACGGAAGGGTGGGACAACACCGACGCGATCCGCGATCTCCACCGCGACCGGCAGCTTCTACTGGCGCACGAGGCGCTGCTGCCGCCGGCGGCGCCCAGGCGGCGCGGCGATTTCAGCGCCGACCATGCTCTCGCCGAGACCAAGCTCGTGACCGCCAACGGCATCGACGAGGCGGCAGCGTGGCTGCAGCCGCGCGAACGCAACGTCGTGCTGCGGGATCGCGCCCTGCTGGCGTTGCTGGCGTCGCTTCCCGCGGACGGTGCCGTTGCCGAACCGGCGGTTACGCCGCTATCAAGTGCGGCGAGGCACGGCGGCTGACGGCACCGGCCTCGACAGGGAGAGACCGATGGGACTGATCAATTTCGCGAAGAAGCTCGGCACCAAGCTCTTCGGCTCGAGCGAGGCACAGGCGGCACCGGCCGACGAACTCAAGAAGGAGGTCGCCAAGCACGGCCTGGACACGACCGGTCTCCAGATCGACGTCTCCGGAGACAAGGTCAAGGTCAGCGGCACGGCGAAATCGACCGAGGAAGCCGAGAAGATGATCCTCGCAATCGGCAACAGCATGGGCGTCGCTCAGGTCGACAACAGCGTCATCGTGCAGCAGCTGACGGCCGAGTCGACGATGTACACCGTCGTCAAGGGCGACACGCTCTGGAAGATCGCCGAGACACACTACGGCAAGGGCAAGGGAGCGAAGTTCCAGGCGATCTTCGATGCGAACAGGCCGATGCTCAAGGATCCCGACGAGATCTATCCCGGCCAGGTCCTGCGCATCCCGCCGATGTCGTGAGACCGGCGCCGGCGTTGACCAGCCGGTACGGCGCTTCTATACGCGCGGTTCCGGCGGGTCTCCCGGTCGGCACTGGTGGGAGCTCGTAGCTCAGTCGGTAGAGCACGTGACTTTTAATCATGGGGTCGTGGGTTCGAATCCCACCGAGCTCACCAAAATTCTTT
>CAZVMY010000115.1:0-8019 GCA_964628955.1 uncultured Methylocystis sp. | reverse complement strand
CGCGCGCGGCGCTCGAGACGCTGTCGATCGTCGCCTATCACCAGCCGGTGACGCGGGCCGAGATCGAGGACATCCGCGGCGTCGCCATGTCCAAGGGCACGCTCGACGTGCTGCTCGAGACAGGATGGGTGCGGATGCGCGGGCGTCGGCGCACGCCCGGCCGGCCGATCACCTACGGCACCACCGACGCGTTCCTCTCGCATTTCGGCCTCGACGCAATCGGCGATCTGCCGGGCCTCGACGAATTGAAGAGCGCGGGACTGTTCGACGGCAGGCTCCCGGCCGGGTTCCAGGTACCGCGACCCAGCGACGACCCGCTGCTTCGGCCCGACGAGGACGCGCTGGAACCGGATATCCTCACCGCCGTTGCCGAGGAGCGGCTCGCTGCGGCCGAGCACGACGAGCTTACGGAGGTCGGGTCCGATACGGACGATATGGTCCAGCCGCTCGACCCTCTGGTGGACGACGGCAGGCGCTGATGGCAGCGGGCCTGCAGACGGCGAAGTTGCGCGCCGGCGCCGTCATCCCGGCGCGTCTCACGTTCGAGGGCGTGTCGCGGGTCTTCGGCAGCACCGAAGTGCTGCGTGACGTCTCGTTCGAGGTCGCCGAGGCCGAAGTGATCTGCCTTCTCGGACCGTCGGGCTGCGGCAAGAGCACGCTGCTGCGGATCGCGGCCGGGATCGACGAGCCCGATGCCGGCCGGGTCTTCCTCGACGGCCGCGAGGTGGCCGGGCCGGAGCGCATGGTGCCGCCGGAAGAGCGTGGCGTCGGCCTGGTGTTCCAGGATTATGCGCTGTTTCCGCACCTCTCGATCCTGGAGAACGTCACGTTCGGGCTGCGCCATCTCTCCCGCCGGGAGGCGCGGGCAGCCGCGCTGAACGCGCTGGCGCGGGTCGGGCTCGACGGTTTCGCCGCGGCGCAGCCGCATATGCTGTCGGGTGGCGAGCAGCAGCGCGTGGCACTGGCCAGGGCGATCGTGCCCCGTCCGGGCGTATTGCTGATGGACGAGCCGTTCTCGAATCTCGACCGCCGCATGCGCGATGCCGTGCGCGACGAGACCGTCGCCCTGCTGAGGGAGACCGGCGCCACGGCGATCATCGTCACGCACGATCCCGAGGAGGCGATGCGGATCGCCGACCGCATCGTGTTGATGCGGCGGGGCCGGATCCTGCAGTTCGGCAGCGCGCAGGACCTCTACCGCCAGCCGCAGGGTCTTGCCGCAGCGCGTTTCTTCTGCGAACTCAACGAGATCACGGCGGTTGCGGAAGACGGCGTCGCCTCGACGTGCATCGGCCGCTTTCCCGCACCGGTCAACGGCGGTCCGGTCGTGGTCTGCGTGCGGCCACAGGCGATCCGGCTGCGGCCGCCGGGCTTCTGCCTCCCCGGGCGCCTGGTCGACCTGCGCTTTCTGGGCGAGGTCGTTCTGGCGGAGGTCGCGGTTCAGGGTCTGGAGGGAACGTTGAAGGCCCGGCTGCGCTCGATGCCGCACGCGGCGGCCGGCGATGAGGTCGGGCTCGACATCGACCCGGACGAAGTCCTTGTTTTCGCCGCGGACGACCCCTAGTTTGCGGCAACGAATGCCGGAAGAACTCCGGCGCAATGGACACGAGGAGTAACGCCATGGGCTCGATGAGCATCTGGCACTGGCTGATCGTGGCGGCGCTCGCGCTGCTGCTATTTGGCGGCCGCGGCAAGATTTCCGAGCTGATGGGCGACGCCGCGAAGGGCATCAGGGCCTTCAAGAAGGGCCTCTCCGAGGAGGACGAGGCCAAGGCTGCCGCCGAGGCGGCCAAGCCGATCGAGCACCAGGGAACACCGGCGCCGTCGACGGCGACCCAACAGAAAGCCGGTTGACCGGCCTATCGCGCGGCGCGGCGAAGGTTCATAAGCGCCGCAGCGTCACGTGAGAGCCAGACCGGATGTTCGACATTGGGGCCAGCGAGCTTCTGGTAATCGGCGTGGTGGCGCTCGTCGTCATCGGCCCGAAGGAACTGCCGGGCCTCCTGCGGACGGTCGGGAACGCGACCGGCAAGCTGAAGCGCATGGCGGCCGAGTTCCGGACGCAGTTCGACGAGGCGATGCGCGAGGCCGACGTCGCCGAGGCGAAGAAGCAGTTCGACGACATCCGCACGACCGCGACGGGCGGTGGCTTCAACCCGATCGACACGATCCGCAACGAATTGCGCGGCGTGCGAGACGAGGTCTCCGACGCCGTCGCCAGGGGGGAGGCGGCCGCGCGTGCCGAACAGGTCCCGCCTGCCGTGACGGCCGAGGCCCCGCCGCAACCGGATGCTCCGGCGCCTGAACCGGTGATGCCGCCGCTTCCCGAGCCCGCGCCGGCGCCGCAGATGGCGGATTTCATCACGCCACCCGCGGACGAGACGCCACTGCCGCCGAAGACATCGCGGGCCCGAAAGGCCGTGTCCGAAACCGGTCAGTCCGAGGGAGCAGGCACGTGACCGTGTCGGAGACGCCGGCACCGCGGGACTTCCGGGACGGGCAGGAAGATATAGACGCCTCCCGCGCCCCGCTCATGGATCATCTGATCGAGCTCCGTCAGCGTCTGATCAAGTCGCTGCTGGCGTTCGTCGTGATGTTCATCCTGTGCTTTGCCGTTGCGAAGCCGATCTATCAGCTTCTCGTGTGGCCTTACGTCTTCGCCGTCGGCAGCGCCGAGAAGGCGCGGCTGATCTATACCGGACCGCTGGAGTTCCTGTTCACGCAGATCAAGGTCGGCATCTTCGGGGCCGCATTCCTGTCGTTCCCGATCGTCGCGGTGCAGATCTACAAGTTCGTGGCGCCAGGCCTCTACAAGCACGAACGGAATGCCTTCGTGCCGTATCTCTACGCCACGCCGGCGTTCTTCGCGCTGGGCGCCATCGTCGTCATGCTGGTGGCGATGCCGCTCCTCATGAAGTTCTCGGTCTCGATGCAGTCGTTGGCCACCGAGGGTGACGCGCCGATCGAACTGCTGCCCAAGGTCAGCGAGTATCTCGATCTGATCATGACGCTCATCTTCGCGTTCGGGATCACCTTCCAGCTGCCGGTCGTGCTGACCCTTCTGGCAAGGGCGGGGCTGGTCGATTCCGCGTTCCTGGTCGAGAAGCGGCGCTGGGCGATCCTGTTCGTGTTCATCGTCGCGGCCGTGCTGACGCCGCCCGACGTGATCAGCCAGTTCGCGCTTGCGGTGCCGACACTGCTTCTCTACGAACTGGCGATCATCGCCGTCAGGGTCGTCGAGAAGAAGCGCAAGGCGGAGAGCGGCACCGGCTCCTGAGTGGCGCGCCGGCGGCCTTGAAGCGCCCCTGCTGGACCTGCCGGAATGCATGACGTCAAGGCCATCCGAGAGAATTCTTCCCGGTTTGACGCCGGCCTCCAGGCACGCGGTCTCGACCCGCAGGCCGCGGTGATCCTGGCGCTCGACGACCGCCGCCGCGCCGTCATGGTCGATCTCCAGGCCGCGCAGGAACGCCGCAACGCGGCTTCCAAGGCGATCGGCGCCGCGATGGCTGCCAAGGATGCGGCGACGGCAGATGCCCTGAAACAGGAGGTCGCCGGGCTCAAGGACCGGCTGAGCGAGGCAGAGGCCGAGCAGCGCCGGCTCGACGCGGAGCTCGACATGCTCCTCGCGACGATCCCCAATCTGCCGGGCTCCGACGTGCCGCTCGGACGCGACGAGCATGGCAACATCGAACTGCACAGTCATGGCGAACCGGTCAGGCGAAACGCGGCCCGCGAGCATTTCGAGATCGGCGAGATGCTCGGGCTGATGGATTTCGAGGCGGCGGGCCGGATGTCGGGTTCGCGCTTCGTCGTGCTGCGGGGCGCGCTGGCACGGCTCGAACGGGCGCTCGGCCAGTTCATGCTGGATCTGCATACGCAGGACCATGGCTATCTCGAAGTCGCGCCGCCGCTCCTGGTCCGTGCGCCGGCAGTCTACGGCGTCGGCCAGCTTCCGAAGTTCGAGGAAGACCTGTTCAGGACGACCGAGGGCTTCTACCTCACCTCCACGGCTGAGGTGACGCTGACAAATCTCGTGCGCGAACAGCTTCTGGACGAGCGTGAGCTTCCGCTGCGCTTTACGGCCCTGACGCCGTGTTTCCGGTCCGAGGCAGGTGCCGCCGGGCGTGACACGCGGGGCATGCTGCGCCAGCACCAGTTCAGCAAGTGCGAGCTCGTTTCGATCACGACGCCGGAGAATTCGGCGGCGGAGCACGAGCGCATGCTGGCCTGTGCCGAGACCGTCCTGAAGCGTCTCGGGCTGTCGTTCCGGACCATGACGCTGTGCACGGGCGACATGGGTTTCGCGTCGCAGAAGACCTACGACATCGAGGCCTGGCTTCCCGGCCAAAATGCCTATCGCGAGATTTCCAGCTGCTCGACCTGCGGCGACTTCCAGGCGCGGCGGATGGATGCGCGCTACCGCCCGAGCGAAGGCAAGGGCACCCGGTTCGTCCATACGCTGAACGGATCGGGTCTGGCCGTCGGCCGGACGCTCATCGCCGTGCTCGAAACCTACGCCGAGGATGATGGCTCCGTCACGCTGCCGGAGGTGCTCAGGCCCTATATGGGCGGCATGGCCAGGATCGAGCGGCCGGACCGGACCTGATCATGCGCATTCTCATCACGAACGACGACGGCATCCATGCGCCGGGGCTCAAGGTGCTGGAGCGGATCGCCGCGGCGTTGTCGGACGACGTCCACGTGGTCGCACCCGAAACCGACCAGAGCGGCGTCTCGCATTCGCTGTCGCTGAACGATCCCCTGCGGCTGCGGACGATCTCGGAGCGGCACCATGCGGTGCGTGGCACGCCGACCGACTGCGTCATCATGGCCGTCCAGCACATCCTGAAGGATACGCCGCCCGATCTGGTGCTTTCGGGCATCAACCGTGGCCAGAACGTCGCCGAGGACGTCACCTATTCCGGCACGATCGCGGGCGCGATGGAGGGCACGCTGCTCGGCATCCGGTCGATCGCGCTCTCGCAGGCTTACGGGCCGGCCGGGCGCGGGGCGATCCGCTGGGACTGCGCCGAACACCACGGTCCCGCCGTCATCCGCCGCGTTCTCGACCTCGAAATCCGGCGCGAGGTGCTGGTCAACGTCAATTTTCCGAACTGCGCGCCCGAGGACGTCGTCGACGTCCTGGCGACGGTGCAGGGCAAGCGGCAGGCAGGGCTGCTGCGTGTCGACGAGCGCCACGACGGGCGCGGCAATCCGTACTACTGGCTTGCGTTCGCGCGGCCAACCTTCGAACCGGCGGAAGGCACCGACCTGCACGCGCTGGCGCGACGCTGCATCTCGGTGACGCCACTCAAGCTCGACCTGACCGATATGCCGAGCGCCACCGAGTTTGCGAGCGCCTTCGGCGGATGACGGAAGCGGCGTCGGACGAAGGCCGCGGGACGGCGGAAGCGCTGGCCGGTTTTCTGCTGCGGCTTCGTTCCCGGGGACGACGCGATCCGGCGCTCTTCCGGGCCATCGAGCGGGCGCCGCGAGAGCTGTTCCTCCCGGAGACGCTGCACGCCCGCGCCTACGCGTCCCATGCTTTGCCGCTTCCCTGCGGGCAGGAAGCGACCCGGATCGACATCGTCGTCGAGATGGTCGAGCGTCTCGGCGTGCTGCCGTCGATGCGCGTGCTCGAGATCGGTTCCGGGTCCGGATATCAGGCGGCGCTGATCGCGGGCCTCGCGGCCGAGACCGTCACGGTCGAGCGTTACCGGGGTCTGGCCGATGCCGCCCGCGAGGCGTTGCTGAGGACACAGTCGCGTGGCGTCAGCGTGCTTCATGCGGACGGACTGGCCGTCGTGGAATCCTGGGGCCGTTTCGACCGGATCGTGGTCAACGCCGCCATCGACAGCCTGCCGGTCGGCTGGTTGGGCCTGTTGCGTCCACAGGGGCGGATCGTGCTGCCTCTGGCGCGCTCGGGCCGGCAGGACGTCGTCACCCTCGATGCCGGTGGCAACGAGCTGGCGGCGACGGCCGTCGCAGCGCCGTTCGGGCGTCTGCAGGCAGGCGTCAGCGGGCTCTGACGACCTGTCGATCCTGCTCTTTTCGTAAGGTTTTTTGCAGTCCGTCAACCGTTGCTTAACCCTGCAGCGTGCTTAATGCAGCGTGTTCGAGTAGCGTTAGGGTCTGGCGTATGCGTATCCCGGTTGCGTTCGGCGCGAAGACGCCGCTGGTCAAGCTGGCTGGTGCCATCCTCGTCGCCGGGGTCACCGCCGGTTGTGGGACTGACAGTACCCGTCTCGCGGAAAGTCCGTTCACGAACCCCTTCAGTTCCGCCAGAACCGGTCCTGCAACGACCGGCGCCAGCGAGCGCCTCGTTCCGCCCGGGCCGAAAGTCGCTTCGGCGCCCCTTCCATCGCCCCGAGCGGTTCGCAACGTCTCACCGGTCGTCGGTTCGGCGAACGGCTGGACGTCTGCCGGCGGCACGACTCTGACGGTGGCGCAGGGCGACACGGTCAACTCCCTTTCGGATCGGTACGGCGTGCCTGCCTCAGCTCTGATCGCAACCAACGGGCTGTCGCCCGGAGCGGCTCTCGCACCAGGTCGGCAGATCACCATTCCCGTCTACAACGTCACCAACGCGGCCGGTGCGGCCGCGCCCGCATCAGCGCCGCTGCGCCCGCCCGTGGCTGCACCCGTCACGGCCGCGACTCTCGCGCCTCCAGTATCAGCCAGACCTTCGCCGAAGGTCGCCGTCGCGCCGCCCGCGGCTGCCGGCGGCCGCATCCTCGCAGCACGTCCGCTCGGTTCCGCTCAGCCGTCCGCCGTGGTGCAGCCGACGACGGAGGTGCGGGCCGCGGCGCCGAAGGTGGCGCAGGCTCGGCCGGTCGTCGCACCGAAGCCCATCGTCGCATCGGCGCCTGCGAGAGCGGTTGCGGTGTCCGGCGCCGACGTCGCACGCGCCGAGCCGGCGGCGCCTGCCGCCGACGCGATGCCGACCGGCAGTCTGCCGGCCGCTGCTCCGCCTGCCGCGCCCGAGACCGATTTCCGCTGGCCAGCGCGCGGCCGGGTCATTTCGAGCTTCGGCTCGAAGGCCGGCAACGGCGACGGCATCGCGATCTCCCTGCCCGAGGGCACGCCGGTCAAGGCGGCCGACGCCGGGGTCGTGGCGTATGCGGGAAGCGAGCTGAAGGGTTACGGCAATCTCGTGCTGATCCGCCACAGCAACGGCTTCGTGTCGGCCTACGCACACAACGGCGAGCTCAACGTGAAGCGCGGTGAGCAGGTGAAGCGTGGACAGGTCGTGGCGAGGTCAGGGGCTACCGGCAACGTCGCCTCGCCTCAGCTCCATTTCGAACTGCGCAAGGGCTCGACGCCGGTCGACCCGACGAAATACCTCGACTGAACGCGGTTCATGATAGCCGGACGGCGGCCGCGAGACCTGCTGCCGCTCGGTCGTGGGGTGGCGGTTCCTTCACCGGGACCGCCACCGCCACGTCAGTCGATCGGTCGGCCGAGACGCCCCGCGACGTCGGTGATGAACTGCCAGGCGCTCCGTCCGGCCCTGCTTCCGCGGGTCGTCGCCCATTCCAGCGCTTCGCGATGCAGCTCACCCCGCTCGACCTCCAGCCGAAAATGCGCCGCGTAGGCATCGATCATCGCAAGATACTCGTCCTGACTGCACTTGTGGAAGCCGATCCAGAGGCCGAAACGATCCGATAGCGAGACCTTTTCCTCCACGGCCTCGCCGGGATTGATCGCGGTCGAGCGTTCGTTCTCCATCATGTCGCGCGGCATCAGGTGGCGGCGGTTCGAGGTGGCATAGAAGACGACGTTCGCCGGCCGCCCTTCGATCCCCCCTTCGAGGACCGCCTTCAGCGACTTGTAGGATGTGTCGTCGTGGTCGAACGACAGGTCGTCGCAGAACACGACGAAACGGCGTGGCGCCGGCCGCACCTGCGCCATCAGCGCGGGCAGGCTCTCGATGTCCTCGCGGTGGATTTCCACGAGCTTCAACGCTGGAACGCCCTCTGGAGTCACACGCGCGTTCACGCCGTGGTGGACCGCCTT
>CAZVMY010000114.1:0-8055 GCA_964628955.1 uncultured Methylocystis sp. | reverse complement strand
TCTTCTTCGTGCTGGTCGACGGCTGGAACCTCGTCGCCGGCAGCCTCGTGCAGAGTTTCGGGAGCTAGGCGGAAGGGGAGCGCTCACCCCGCGGCCGGAGTTGGCGACGGGCGCGGCGGGTCATGTCGACCGGCATCGTGTCACCGTGATCCCCGCCGTAACCCGCCGACGCAGGTCGACGCTTGGGGCAGACGGAGCAAACCGGGGACTGCTTCCGCTTTCCGAAGCGAAACGAAGGAAACCGGTAGCTGTCCCCGCTTTGCGGCGAGGCGGCGGGGCGCCGCGACGAGGTCGGGAAGGAATTTAGGCAATTGGTATCGTGTCACCGTAATACCCGTAATACTTCGCTGCGCTGCGGAAAGCGGAAGTAGTCCCCGGTTTGCTCCGTTTCGCTCCGAGCGCCGACCTGGGGATTACCGTGACATGCAATCACGGTGACATGACACCGGCCGGACTTCACATGCCGCCCGGTTTCGTTCGCCCCCTCACGCCGGCGGCTGGCCGCCTGCGTTCAGCGCGCTGGTGCGAGGCTGACCGGCGGCTTCGGGGTAGCGCTTGCGATAGTCGTCGAGGAAGTCCGCGAGCGTGTCGCCCGAGACGACGGAGCGTGCGAGGTCGCGGAAGTCGCGCTGCCGGACCGCGCTGTCGCTGGTGACCAGCGTGAAGGCGCGGGCGTCGGCGCTGTCGGCCATCTTCTGCGCGAACTTGCCCCGCAGCCGGTCGAGCGACAGCCGGTCGTCGGCCAGCACGTAGGAGACGCCGGCGCGCATCGCGTCGGCGCGCTCGAGGTCGGTCAGCGGGTCGGGGCCCTGCCAGCGGTCGCCGAGCGTGCGCTCGAAGGCCTCGCCCGCCTCGCGCCAGCGCTTGCCACGCCACAGCACGTCCGCCCTCAGCCGCGAGGCATCGGGACCGTCGATCGCGGCGAGGATCTCGATCGCGAGATCGGTGCGCGAGAGTTCCGAGAGCGCGCGCGCTTCCAGCAGCGACCGGCCCCGGCGCACGTCCGCCGGCAGCGACACGCTTCTGGTCGCCCTGAGCACCTGCAACGCCTCCACCGGCTTGCGGTTGATCAGGTAGATCACCGCGAGCCGGCTCGCCACCGTGGCGCGGGCGATGCCGCCGAGCCGGTTGTCCACCTGATGCTGCAGGAGTTCGGCCGCCTGGTCGAGGAGGTCGAGCGAGGCGAGCTTGTCGGCGAGGCGCCGGATCATCTCGTCGCCGCGCCGCGAGATCGGCGTGAGATTGCGGAAATCGTAATAGAGCCCGAGCGCCTCGACGCGGGGCAGTTCGTCTGCCTTGCCGTCGAGGAAGAGCTTCTCGAAGCTCTGCGCCATCTCGTCGTGAAGGCTGCGGGTGATGTCGCTGTCGGGCTGGATCTCGGTCGCGCGGCGGGCGGTGGCGAAGGCCTCGCGCCAGCGCATGTCGGCGGCATAGAGCCGTCCGAGCAGCGCCAGGGCCTTCACCTCGACCAGCCCGGCGCGCCAGATCACGCCGACGGTCTCGAGTTCCGCGATCGCGGCGGTGCGCGCGTCGCCTGCCGGAGGCGAGCCCCCCGCCTCCGCGAGATCGAGCATCACCCTGGCCAGCCGCGCGGCGGCTTCGACCGGGCGCTTCGGGCTCCTGGCGGCGAAATCGTAGTGCGCACGCGCCTCCTCGACGCGGCCGAGCTTCTCGGCGATGCCCCCGCGCAGCAGCGCGAGCTTGTGGGCGTCGCGCTCCGTCCCGTCGAGCTGTTCGACGAGATCGATCTGCTGGGTGGCATAGGCGGTCTCGCCGGCCTCCACCGCGGCCTCGGCGGCGATCTCGCGCAGCCGCGCCTGCAACTCGTCGGGATAACGGTCGATCACCTCGCCGGACTGGCGCAGACCGGCCAGCGCCGGGGTCAGCCGTCCGGATTTCGCGTCGAGAACGGCCCGCCACACCGTCGTCTCCGGTTCGAGCGCCAGTGACGGCGCCGCGAGGTGTTTCATCGCCGTCGCGAAGTCGTGTCCCATCACGGCGGCCATGGCGCGGGTCAGAAGCACCGACTTCGTGGCGGCGGCACCCTCGTCTTCCTTTGCGAGCACGCCGAGCACCGCGCCGGCATCGGGATAGAACCCGTTGGCGATCAGGAACCGCGCCAGCCGCAGCCGCGCTTCGGTCCGATCGCGCTTGGTGGCGTCCGCGGCGGCGCGTTGCAGTTCGGCCCCGCGCGCATGGACGTCGCCGTTGCGATCCGTCCGCCAGGTCTGCGTGTCGAGCAGGAGTTCGGTCGCCTTGCGCGTCCCGTCCTCGCCGCGACCGTCGTTCATCCCCAGCGTGATCGTCAGGCCGCGGTCGCGGGCGACCACGACCTCGTCGAGTCCGACGCGGACGACGATGTCGTCGGCACGCGGACTGACGACGAGGCCGTAGGCCGTCTGAAGAGCGACGACCTCGACGAACTGCTGCACTTTCGGCAACCCGTATGGCCGCCCCTTGGCGGTGACCACGCCGAGCCGCTCGCCGGATTCGGGATCCTCGAGCCAGAACACCTGCCCGGCATCCGGCAGCCGCGTGGCGAGGATGGTCCGCCCCTCCGCGCTGACCGCGCGGCGGATCGACAGCGGTTCAGTCGGCGCGACGCCGATGTCGCCGACGGTCGTCGTCCACGTCCGGCCTTCCAGCGACATGGCGACGGGCTGCGGCGCCGCGAGCTGGACGCGCAGCACGGCCGCGCCGCCGACCCGGTCGACGTCGACGCGTTTCACGTCCGCCTGCGCCGCCGGCTCGATCCGCGCCGGTTCGAGCGCCTCGGCCGTGTCGTAGACGAGCCAGAGCGTGTCGCCGCGCAGGAACGCGGCGCCCGGCGTCACGTCGCGGAACGGCAGACTGATGCGCAGGCCGTCGCCGCTGCGGGCGATGACCGGCCGGACCAGTGCCGCATCGCTCATGGCGACGACAGGACGCGGCGCCGGGCGGCCGGACGCCGCGGGCGCCACGGCCGATGGTGAGGCGCCTGCCGGCCCTGCGGAGGCAGCCGGCGCGTTTCCGCCTTCCGCCTGCGGTTGGGCTTCGGCCGCGCGGGCCGCCGCGGCCAGAGCCGCCTCCGCGCCTTCAACCGGGAGAGCGCCGGCCCGGTCGGCGCGAGGAAAGTCGACGATGACGGTGTCGTCCTCGCGGAACGCACGCATCTCGGTGCCCGCCGCCACCGCCACGCTGACCTTGAGCGAACCGGCGACGAGCTCGCTCTCCACGGCCAGCACGGACGGGGGAAGCTGCGGCTTCAGCTTGGCGAGGTCCAGCGTCAGCGGCGCCTCGAAGGTGATGGTGAGCTGGTCGCCCTTGCGGTCGAGCTCGATCGGGACCGTCGCCCCGGTTTCGAGGATCAGCCGGTGGAAGGTGGGCCCGGTGCCGACGCGGGCGGCGAGCTCGCGGACCTCGCGGCGCTCGCGCTCGCGCTGGTTGCGCCGGAGCAGTTCCTCGGCCTCGCGGGCGCGGCGCGCCAGGTTCTCGACGACGTCCTGCGGCAGCGACGGCGGCAGCCCGCGCCAGCTCTCCGGCAGGAGATCGATGAAAATCTGCTCGCCGGCCTCCATCAGATTGACCCGGTACGGCTGTGTCAGAGCGAAGCGCAGCGTCTTGCCGTCGGGGTCGCGCCGCGCGACCGCGACATACGACGGCGCCTGCGTCGGCAGTTTCTCGAGATCGACGCCGATCTGGTCGTCGAAGTTCACGACGAGGATGCTGTTGGAGGACCGTGCCTGTGCCCGCGCCGCCTTGTCGAGGTTCACGATCAGCCGGCCGTAGCCGTTGAGCTCCTGTGCCACGATCTTCGCCTTGGTCTCGGCCGAGGGCGCGCCAGGCGCAGCCAGCAGACCGAGCGCAAGCGCCAGCGGGAGAACTGCGGATCGACGGAACAGCACGGATGGACGCTCGACTCTGACGCAACATCCGGGAGGAACGCACCCGGCACCGGCAGATTAGGCACACAGGGCTAAGACGTGGTTAAGGGCGGCGCTCGCCGTTGCGCCGCCGCAGTCGTGAGGTAGAGGCCTCGGATGGATTGGACATCGCTCGCCGACTGGGCCTGGGCGCGGCACCACAACGTGCTGAGCTGGTATATCCGGCCGCTGTTCCTGCTGCCGTTCTGCTGGTTCGCGTGGCGCCGCAGTCTGTTCGGCATGGCGCTCACGCTGCTGGCGCTGGCCACGAGCATGGCGTGGTTTCCGGCGCCGGATCACGTCTCTCCAGCCGTGCAGGCGATGCTCGATGCAGAGCTGGCCTATCTTCGTCGCCCCTGGACGGCCGCGAAAATCAGCCTGGCTCTTTTGGTCCCGGTCTCCTTCGCGCTGCTTGCCACGGCGTTCTGGCGGCGCTCGGTGCTTTGGGGCGGCATCGTCGTCAACGCCATGATCGTCACCAAGACGGTCTGGACCTACGTCTTCGCGCCCGAAGAGGGCGCGACGGCTCATCTCGTTCCAGCGATGGCCGGCCTCGTCGTCGTCAACGCCGCGCTGTTGAGCTTCTGGCTGTGGTCACGACGAGCCGCCGAACGGCAGCACGCCGCCCGCGACAGGCCCGTTTCCGACGAGTCTCAGCGCCGCGCCGGCGGCTGATCGATGCGTTGAAGCTCTCCCGGCGGGAGCGACGACGCGGCGGCGGGCAGCGGGCTCGCCCGTTCGGTGCCGCGCGTCGCCAGTGCCACCGTGAGCTTTTCGGCCGCCTCAGGCGACATCGCCGCCATGACTTCGGCCATCTTGCGCGGGTTCATCTGGATCACGACCGGCACGAGGATGCGCAGGTCGAGGCGGTCGAACACGCGCGCGGCTTCTTTCGGCTTCATGGTTTCGTACATCGTGACCAGCGACTTGATCTGCGCCTGCTCCTGGGCGTCGCGCGCCTTGGTGCTGGCATCCACCTTGCTCTCGGCGTCCTTCAGCTCGTCGATGCGATCGCCGAGCTTCTTCTCTGCGGCCTTGAGCAGGTTCTCGCGCATCTCGAGTTCCCGGTCCCGGTCTTCCACCACGCCGCGCCGCTCCTGGAGGCGCTCGAGGATCGCCTTCTCGGAAGCCGATATCGGTGGCGGCGGCGTGGACGGCCGCGACTGGGCGAGTTCCTGACGCGGCGGCGTCGCGGGCTTGTCTTCGGGCTTCTCGGTCTTCTTGGCGGGAACTGCGCCGGTCGTGTCCGGCGCTTCGTCCTGTGGCGGGTTGAACCGCGCCCGTGCGATGGCGCGTCCGAACGCGGGCAGGTCCTTCTCGGAAACGATCGGCTTCGGCGGCTCTGCGGCCGGAAAGATGTAGCCGCCCGTGGTGGCGAGCCCGGTGAGCTTGAGCAGCAGCAGCCCCGCGGCAGCCGTGACCACGATCGGCAGCAGGCGCACCCGCTGCCGCTCGCGCGGCACGATCGGCGGCGACGGCGGATCGGGCGGAGGCGCGAACCCGCCCGGTAGCGGCCGCGTCTCGGTCGCGCTCATGGTCTTTGTCTCGCTCATGCCGCCTGGTCCAGCATGCGGCGGCGGGCCCGCTCGGCGAAGGCTTCGGCAGCGGCCACCGTCGCCGCGATCATGGTGGACGGCGTATCGGCGGCGGGCTCCTCGTCGGCCACGGGCGTGCCGCCTTCGACGTCGGAAAGCGCGCGACGGGCCGCCGATACGACTTTGCCGATCCGGTCGAGCACCTCGTCACCGGTCCTGATCTGGCCCTCGAGATCGGAGCTCTTCTTCTCGGCCGACCGCAGACGGTCGTTGAGCGTGCGGTCACAATCCGCCAGCGTGTTGCGGAGCGCGTCGATGGCGCGTTCGGCCCGCTCGGTCGCTAGACCCAGGTCGACGACGGTCTGGCGCATGGCGGTCTCGTTCGCCCGGAGCTTCACGAGCCGGCGATCGAGCAGGATGCAGTAGCCGACGGTGACGGCGAGCAGCCCGGCGACGATCAGTTCGATAAAGAACGGCAGCAGGTTGCCCATGATTACTCCTTGCGCTGCGCGCTGCCCTGCTCGAACACCGCCAGCGTCGTGCGCGAGCGTTTGAGCGGATTGAGAACCTGAACCGCGACGTGGTCGCCGATGCGCCCCATGCGGCCTTCGGTGATGAGTTCGTCACCGCAGCGCATCTGGATGACCGGATCGGTCTTGACGTCGAACATGATCGTATCGCCCACCTTGAGGTCCATGACCTGGCGCAGCGGCAGCGCCGCGTCGTAGACGATCGCGTCGATGTCGATCGCGGCATTCCAGATCTCGGTCGCGAGATGGCCTTCCCAGATCGAGTCGCGGCCGAGCTTCTCGCCCATGAAGCTCTGGAGGAGCAGTTCGCGGATCGGCTCGATCGTCGCATAGGGCAGCAGGATTTCGGCGGTGCCGCCGCGGCCTTCCATGTCGAGGCGCAGCTCGATCAGGATCGCGGCATTGGCCGGCCGCGAGATAGAGGCGAACCTCGGGTTGGTCTCGATCCGGTCCATCGTGAAGGTGACCGGCGAGAGCGGGCTGAACGCCTCGGCCGCGTCCGCGAGCAACACGTCGACCATGCGCCGCACGAGATTGATCTCGATGGTCGTATAGGGCCGCCCGTCCATGCGGACGGTGGTCGGGCCGCGGCGCCCGCCGAGCAGCACGTCGATGATCAGATAGATCAGGTTGGAATCGACGGTGACGATCCCGTAGTTGTCCCATTCCTCGGCCTTGAAGACCGAGACGATAGCCGGCAGAGGGATCGACGACATGTAGTCGCCGAAGCGCACCGAGGTGATGCCGTCCAGCGTGATCTCGACGTTGTCCGAGAAGAAGTTGCGCAGCGACGCCGTCAGCAGCCGCACCATACGGTCGAAGACGATTTCGAGCATCGGCAGACGCTCGTAGGTGACGAGCGCGCTGTCGACGATGGCGCGGATGCCGTTCTGTCCGTTGAGCGCATTCTCGTCGAGCGTGAAGCCGAGGAGACTGTCGATCTCCTCCTGGTTCAGCAGCCGGTCGACCTGGAAGTCGATGACGCCGCCGCCGACGGGCATCGAGGAGGCGTTCGCGTCCATGCTCTCGGCATCGAGCATGCTCTGCTCGGCGAGGAGCGATTCCTCCCAGGCGCCGGCGAGCGCGTTCTGGTCGTTGTTGTCTGCCCCGGACATCGCGCGACCCTTACTGAACCAGCATTTCCTTGAAGAGGACGGCGTCGACCTTGGCCGGATAGACGGCCACGTTGACGCGCCGGACCATCTCCTCCTTCAGCCGGTAGAGGCCCGCCGAGCCTTCGAGGTCGGACGGCCGCAGTTCGCGCATGAACACCTGGAACGTATCCATCACGCGCGGCAGCATCGGCTGCATGTCGGTCGCAACCTTCTGTTCGGAAACCTCGAGCGCGATCTTCAGCTTCAGGAACTGCTGGCGCTCCTGCGCAGCGACCGCGAGGTTGATCGTCATCTCCGGCAGGTCGACGAAGGCGGTCGGCTTCTTCGGCCCACCCTTGCCGTCGCCGCCGTCCTTCTGCGCGATCGCGGCGGCTTCGTCCTTGCCCTTGGACAGAAAGAAGAAGGCGCCGCCGCCCACGATCGCGAGCACGCCCAGCCCGGCGAGGATGATCTTGACCTTGGACGGGCCGCCCTTGGCCTTCGCGCCGTCCTCGCCGTCCGCGGCCTCGTCGCGCGCACGCTTCCTCGCCATGGCATCCCGCTCCTGCCGGTCATGCCGGCGCTCATGAATCGCGCCCAACTTCGGGACCGCTGCGGCGACACTCGCCGGTCGTGGTTAACGAACTCTTTAAAACCCGGCCGACCCGGCATTTTTTGCCGGGCCAAGCCTGCCGATCGGCGGGATGCACCTGGCCAGAAAGTCCTCTGAAAGACTTACAAACCTCTGACGCAAAACGCTAAATTTCTCGATTGAGGTTTGGCACACGCCCTGCAAACCCCCATGCCGGGAGCCTTCGCTGGGGAGCGTGGGGCGACCAGGGGTCCGGAGCACCGGGCACCTTCGGGGACCAACGAAAGGAGCCGTTCGATGGAGAACGCGCTGCTGATCGGGCTGTCGCGTCAGGTGACGCTTGCCCGCGAGCTCGATGTCGTGGCGAACAACGTCGCCAACGCCGACACGAACGGCTTCAAG
>CAZVMY010000113.1:0-8073 GCA_964628955.1 uncultured Methylocystis sp. | reverse complement strand
ACGGACGACGGATCGGTCCGCCATGACCAGCGCCTCCACCCTTCCCATGCCGCGCGAACGGACCGGCCTTGCCGGCCGCCTCGGCGAGACCTGGGATCACCGTGTCTTCTATCTGTTCGTGGCACCCTTCGCGGCGTTGACGATCCTGTTCGGGATCTGGCCGATCCTGCTCTCGATCCAGGTCTCGTTCACGGCCTCGGCCAGCGCGCTCAAACCCAGCCCGATCTATGTCGGCCTGGCCAACTATGCGGCCGTGCTGGCCGACCCGGTGTTCCTCGCCTCCCTGGCGCGCACCCTGCTCTACACGACGTTCTCGGTGGTGGCGAACATCGCTTTCGCGCTCGGCTTCGCCACACTGCTCGACTCGACGCTGCTCAAACGGGGTAACCTGTTTTTCCGCCTTGCGATCTTCCTCCCGGTGGTGACGCCCGACGTCGCCGGCTACGTCGTCTGGCGCTGGCTCTACGACCGCTCGTTCGGGGCGATCAATGCCGGGCTCGATCTGCTGGGCCTGCCGGCCTTCGGCGGGCTCTCCAGCCCGAACACCGCGATGCTGGCGGTGCTGATCGCGGAACTCTGGCACCATGCCGGCTTCTACCTGATCATCTTTCTCGCCAATCTCTCGATCCGCGACAGGGCGCTGGAAGAAGCCGCCCATATCGACGGCGCGACGAGCTGGCAGCGCTGGCGCTACGTCATCCTGCCGCAGCTGCGGCCGGCCCTGATGATCAACACGGTCTACGCGCTGATCCAGTTCCTCAAGACCTTCACGGTCGTGGTGGTGATGACCAAGGGCGGGCCGAGCGACCAGACCAATTTCGTCAGCTACTACGCCTATCAGCTGTTCGACCAGGGTCGCTATGGCGAGGCGACCGCGATGGCGTCGATCCTGTTCGCCATCGTCATCGGCATCTCTCTGACCGCCTTTCGCATCGGCGACCGGAGGGTCGGATGACGGAGGCAGCCGCGCCTTCCGGCACACATTCGCCGCTCGCGCACGCCGCCGCCTATCTGACGGCCGGCGTCGTCAGTCTGCTCTTCCTCTACCCCTACTGGTGGATGCTGGTTTCGGCCTTCCGCTCCACCCGCGAGATGCTGTCCTCGCCGCTGCGGCTCTGGCCCGAACGCCTCGACCTCTCGATCCTGTCGGAGATCGGCAGCATCGGCGGCGTCGAACTCTGGCGCTACGGCCTGAACTCGGTGGCGATCACCTGTGCCTCGACGTTGCTCGGCGTCACGGTCACGGCGCTCGGCGCCTATGCGCTGGTGCGGAAACCGCGGTTGCCCGGCTTCTCGCTGCTGCGCTACGGTTTCTTGATCACCATCATGTATCCGTACATGCTGCTGGTGATCCCGGTCTATCTCGTCATGTTCAAGCTCGGCCTGCTCGGCAGCTACGCCGGCATCGTGCTGTTCCTGGCGCTCGGTCCGATCCAGTTCTTCCTGTTCGAGCAGTTCTTCCGTGCCATACCGCCCGAAGTGATCGAGGCCGCGATCATCGACGGGGCGAGCGAGGCGCAGGTACTGTTCAAGGTGGTGATGCCGATGGCGGCGCCCGTCGTCGCCACCGTCGCGATCATCACCTTCCTGCTCAACTGGGCGCAGTGGTTTCCGATCCTTGTAATCTCGCGCACGCCGGACACCTACACCCTGCCGGTTGCGCTGCTCTCGATGAACGGTGAACTCGGCGCGAACTTCCAGGGCATCATGGCGCTCTCGGTGATCACGACCCTGCCTGTGGCGGTCCTGTTCCTGGTCGCCCAGAAACGCGTGATGGAAGGCATGGCAGCGGGAGCAGTGAAGGGATGATGCCGGCTCGACAGGCTTCGCGGAGGAGAAACGACCCGCTGGAGAGCCTCGCGCGGCGAATCGAGGACGCTCGGTCGCGAACGCTGGGCTGGTTGGCCTCGATGCAGGCGACGGGCGAGCCGCGCGGCGTGCTGCGCATCAGCGCGTATCACGACGAGCGGCAATGGCCCGGCATGCTGCTACCCGGCAGCTACAACGGCGTGAACGCGCTCGGCCTTCTCGGCGGCCTCGACGACTGGTCACCGGCCGAGCGAACTGCGCTGGCCGACTGGTTCGAGCGTGCACGCCTACCGGACGGCCGCTTCCGCGTCGCCGGCATGACCGACGCGACCGTCTTCAAGAAGCCGGACCTCGCCGAGACCTGGCGCTATATCGACTTCCACGTGACCAACTACACGCTGGGCGCGATCGAGGCGCTCGATCCGGCCCGCAAGCCCGAACTCGCCTTCGTGAAGCCGCTGCTCGATCCGACCGAGCTCGGCTGCTGGCTGAGCGGGCGCGATCTGCGCGACCCATGGCAGGAGGGCAACAACATCGTCAATCTGGGCAGCTTCTGGCTGCTGATGATGCAACACGGTGACGCCGAGCTGCACGCGCGCGTCTCGGCCGCGTTCGAACAGCTCTTCGCCTGGCATGAGCGCTTGCAGGAGCCTTCGACCGGGTTCTGGGGTGTCGGCCAGCTTTCGGACCCGCTCAAGCTGCTGCACGCCTTCGCCGGCTCGATGCACAACTTCCATCTCTGGTATGCGACCGGCCGGACCCTGCCCTTCCACGAGCGGGCGGTCGATTACTGCCTGGCCCTGCCACCGGCGATCGACAGCGCCTGCATCGACGTGGATGCCGTCGACGTCCTGGTCCATGGCCATGCCGTGCTGGGCTATCGGCGCGACGAGATCGAACGCTGGTGCCTCGCCATGCTGGAGGCACTGCTCGGCTTTCAGAACGACGACGGCGGCTTCTCCGACGTCAAGGAGGGCGTCCGCCGCCAGGATGGCTGGGTCAAGGGCTATGAGGAGCCGCAAGGACTCTCCAACACCTTCGCGACGTGGTTCCGCTGGATCGCGATCGCGATGGCAGCGGACCTCGTCTGGCCCGGCCGCTGGCCGTGGCGGTTCCGGCGCATGACCGGCATCGGGTATCGCCGTGAGATGCGGCGGTGACGGACGACGGCGCAGCCGACCCCTTCGCCCATCTCCACGACGAGCGCTATGCCGACGGCTTCGCTGCCGATTCCGCCACCGCGGCAACGCTGGTGCAAGGCGGCGGCCGCGCGACCGAATGCCTCGGCGGGCCGTGGCGGATCACGCTCGACCTGTTCGACGAGGGGCTGCGCCAGAAATGGTATGCCGAAGACGAGACGCCACCTGCGCACTGGGCGATGCCTCGCGATTACGAGATCGAGGCCGGCGCTCTCGTCCAGGTGCCGTCCTGCTGGAATCTGCTGAAGCCGGAATGGACCTACTTCGAGGGCGCGGCCTGGTACACCCGCATCCTCGACTGGCGAGCCGAGGCGCCGGACGAACGCGTCGTCCTTCAGCTCGCGGGCGCGAACTACGCGCTGCTGGTGTTCGTCAACGGCCGGTTCGCCGGAAGCCATCGCGGCGGATCGACGCCCTGTTCGCTGGAGCTGACCGAGGCGCTCGTCCCCGGTCGGAACCGGCTGCAGATCATGGTCGAGAATCGCCGGCGAGCCGGCCGCGTGCCGATGCATCACGTCGACTGGTTCAACTATGGCGGGCTGTATCGCGAGGTCGAGCTTCTGCGCCTGCCGGCCGTCTTCGTCAGGCAGGTTGCCGTCGGCCTCGTTCGGGCGAGCGGTTTCGGAGCGATCGCCGCGACGGTGACGCTGTCCAACGCCGTCGATGGACCGGCCACCCTGCGCATTTCCGAACTCGGGATCGAAGCGGCGATCGCGATCGTGGCAGGCCGGGGATCGATCGAGATCGCCGCGCGACCCGACCTCTGGTCGCCATCTGATCCGAAGCTCTACGACGTCGAGGTCCGGTTCGCGGACGATATCTGGCGCGACCGCGTCGGCTTCCGCGAAATCAGGGCCGAGGGCACCGACGTGTTGCTCAACGGCAAACCGATCTTTCTGGCCGGTGTGTGCGTTCATGAGGACGACGTCGAGCTCGGCAAAACCACTACCGAAGCCGATGTCCGTCGCCGTTTCCGCCACGCCCGTGAACTGGGTGCCAATTTCCTGCGGCTGGCGCACTACCCGCATCACGAAATGGTCGGGCGGATCGCCGACGAGGAGGGCGTGCTCCTCTGGGCCGAGGTTCCGGTCTACTGGGCGATCGAGTTCGATAATCCGGATACCTACGACGATGCCGAAAACCAGCTGCTCGAATTGATCGCGCGCGACGTCAACCGGGCCAGCGTCGTCATTTGGGGTGTCGGCAACGAGAACGCCGACACCGACGCGCGCTATCGCTTCATGGCACGGCTCGCGGCGCGCGCCCGCAGCGCCGACCCGACGCGCCTGATCGCCGCCGCCTGCCTGATCAACCGCGAGCGTTTCGCGATCGAGGACCGGTTGGCGGAGCATCTCGACGTGATCGGCCTCAACGAATACTTCGGCTGGTACGAACCGGACCTCTCGAGTTTCGAACGCCTGGTCGCGAATTCCGACCCGTCCAAGCCTGTCATCGTCAGCGAAACGGGCGCGGACGCGCTGCATGGCCATCGCGGCACCGGCCGCCTCCTGTTCAGCGAGGACTGGCAGGCCGAGTTCTACAGACTTCAGATCGCAGTGATCGCGAGAACACCCTGGATCAGGGGCATCGCGGCGTGGCTTCTCTACGATTTCCGGTCGGAACGCCGTCAGACGAGCTTTCAGCGCGGCTTCAACCGCAAAGGTCTCGTCGCCGAGGACAAGGTGTCGAAAAAGGCATCCTTTGCGGTGCTGGCGCAGCTCTACGCGGGGCTGCGGCGTGGTGATGCGACCTGAACGGGTGAACCGCTCCGGGTTTGCCGGAGGCCGTTTCGTTTGAGTCACGCTGCCATGGCTGGTTCGTCCAGCATCGCGTAGTAGCGTTCCTCGGCCTCGGCCGGCGGGATGTTGCCGATAGGCTCCAGCAGCCGGCATTTGTCTCGCCGACCAATGGTCAAATTGTGCCTTTGCATGGGAAGATCGTAGGCACCGTAGGATGCAAGAACTTTGTCCGCTGCGGCAGCTCAATGGCGTTCTCAACGCACCGAGCGTCGCCGCGATCACATCGCCGAACTGAACAAGCGGGCGACCGAGACCGGCCTACGCCTCAAGCGGCTCTACGATGCTATCGAGAGCGGGGTCGCCGACTTGGACGACCCGCACCTCAAGGACCGGATAGGTAGCCTCAAGGCCATCCGCGACCAGTCGCGCGTCGATGCCGACCGCGCATCGGCGATGCTGGCAAGCGCCGGCCAGAAGGCGATCACCGCATCGATGCTACGAAAGTTCGCGCAGACCGCCCGCCAGCGCATCCGTCACGACGGCGGCGGCTACCGACGCGACTATCTTCGCGCGCTCGCCCAACGCGTCGAAGTCAATGACGGCGAGGTCCGCATCATCGGGTTGAAATCCGACCTGCTGCGGACGCTTGCGGCGGCAGGCGCGGCGGGAACACTGCCAGGCGCAGTGCCCAGCTTTGTTCCGAGGTGGCGGAGACGGAGGGATTCGAACCCTCGATACCCCTTTCGGAGTATGCTCATTTAGCAAACGAGTGCCTTCAGCCGCTCGGCCACGTCTCCCGGCGCGAACGCCTCGGTGGTGTATGCCAGCCGGCGTCGCGCTTTGCAACAAACGGAGGGCTCAGCCGGGCCGTTCGGGGTGCAGGTGTCGCGTCCTGCGGCCTCTGGACAGGGGCGCGGCTGGGGACGCTTGGCAGAGGCTCTGGACGACGGGGCGTTTTTGATCTTGAGAGACGGCATGAACGTCATAACGACCAACGAGGCGCTGGCGGAGATCTGCGAGCGCGTGGCCCATCACCCGTTCGTCACCGTCGATACGGAATTCCTGCGCGAGACGACGTTCTGGCCGAAGCTGTGCGTCATCCAGCTCGCGAGCCCCGACGAGGCCGTCGCGATCGATGCGTTGTCGCCGGACCTCGATCTCGAGCCGTTCTTCGTGCTGATGCGCAACACGGCCGTCCTGAAGGTGTTCCATGCCGCCCGGCAGGACCTCGAGATCATCTGGAAGATGTCGGGATCGGTGCCGGCGCCACTGTTCGACACGCAGGTCGCTGCGATGGTCTGCGGCTATGGCGACCAGGTGTCGTACGAGCAGCTTGCGGGAAGCCTTGCCGGCGCCCGGATCGACAAGACGTCGCGCTTCACCGACTGGTCGAGGCGCCCGCTGACCGAGGCCCAGATCGAGTACGCGCTGGCCGACGTCACCCATCTGCGGACCGTCTATCTGAAGCTGGCGCAGCGGCTGGAAAAGACCGGCCGAGCCTATTGGCTGGACGAGGAAATGGCGATCCTTTCCGCGCCGTCGACCTACGAGCAGAAACCTGCGGAGGCTTGGCTCCGCCTGCGCAACCGCGCGCGCAAGCCGCGGGACCTCGCGATCATCATGGAACTGGCGGAGTGGCGGGAGGCAGAGGCGCAGACGCGGGATGTCCCGCGCTCACGCGTGCTGAAGGACGACACGATCGCTGAGATCGCAACCGCCGCGCCCGCGACGTCGGAGCAGCTCGGCCGCATGCGCACGCTCCCGAACGGCTTCGAACGCTCGAAGGCAGGTGCCGAGATTCTGGCTGCCGTCGCGCGGGGCCTCGCGCGCGATCCCGCGACGCTGCCGGCGGTCGAGCGCGCTCGCGGGCTGACGAACGGCGCCAGCGCCACGGTGCAATTGCTCAAGGTGCTGCTGCAATCGGTCTCGGAGAAGACCCATGTCGCGGTCAAGCTGATCGCCAGCGTCGAGGAGCTCGAGGCAATCGCGATGGACGATCTGGCCGACGTCCCGGCGCTGAAGGGCTGGCGTCACGACCTTTTCGGCGCCAAGGCACTCGAACTCAAGAATGGTCTCATGGCGCTGGCGATCCGCGGCGGCCGCGTAGAGCTGGTCCCGGTCGGCGACGCGTTCGCGGCCGGCTCAGCCGCGGCGCACGCTGACGTGTGAGAGGAAGCCGTCGACGGCCTCGACCAGCTGGTCGGTGCCGGCCGTAAACGCCTCCGACACGACACGGATGCCCGCGACGGCGTCGCGCGTCTCGTCCACCGCGTCGCCGATGCTCGCGATGCCGCTCACGATGCCCGACGCACGCGCGGCCGCGTTCTCGGCGCTACGCGCGATGTCGCGCGTCGCCTCGCCCTGCTGCTCGACCGCCGTGGCAATTTCCGCGCTGATCCGGTCGATCTGCTCGAGCCCGTCGGCAATCACCTCGAAGGCGGTCACGACGTGGCCGGTCACGTCCTGGATCGAGGCGATCTGATCGGCGAAAAGTGGCAGTGCCTCGCGCTCGAGGCGCTGCTTGCGATGAAAGGCAGCCCGCTTTCGCGATGTGTCGGCATAGGGTTCCGGGCGATGCCAGTGGCGGAAGCGCATGGGGACAATCTCCTGTTGGATACCGGACAGCTCTCGCGTCCGCACTGCGTGTTCACGCATCGACCCTCCTCGGTCTCTATCCAGCAGCAGGGCGCCGGCGGCGGGCCGGCGATACGAGAGAGCCTTGAAGAGCCCGGTTCCGAGTGCTCTTTATGGTGCTCTGTTTGAGGAGATCGCGATGCCCCACACAATCCTGGCGGAGGTCACGGCCAGCGTTTCGGAATTGAAGCGCAATCCCATGGGAACCGTCGCGGCCGGCGAGGGCTTTCCCGTCGCGATCCTCAATCGCAATGAACCGGCGTTCTATTGCGTGCCGGCCCGCGCTTTTGAGGCCTTGATGGACCGTCTGGAAGATATCGAGCTGAACGCGATCGCGGATGCCCGCAAGGGACAGAAGGCGATCGAGGTCAGCCTTGATGAGCTATAAGCTCAAATTCCTGGTCGAAGCCGAGAAGGAATGGCGCAAGCTCGACGCCAATACCCGCTCCCAGTTCAAGAAGAAGCTCGCTGAACGGCTGGAGACGCCCCGCATCCCGTCGGCAAAGCTGCATGGCAGCAAGGATCGCTACAAGATCAAGCTGCGCAGCAGCGGCTATCGGCTGGTTTACGAGGTACGCGACGCCGAAGTCGTCGTGCTCGTCATCGCCGTGGGCAAGCGCGAGCGCTCGGAGGTCTACAAAGCCGCCCAAGTCCGGTGACGGAGGCAGGATTTGGCTCACTGGCGACGCGGC
>CAZVMY010000112.1:0-8134 GCA_964628955.1 uncultured Methylocystis sp. | reverse complement strand
CCACGCCGCCCTGGCGATGGCTTTCCGCCACCTCCGCGACCAGCCGGTTGATGTCGACGTAAGTGATCGGTTCCGCCGCCTCATCGCGGGCGAAGGCGAGGAACTGGCCGAGGGTCCGGTCGACCTTGTCGATGCCGTCGACGATCCGGGCCGTGAGGTCCGCGTCGGCTGTGTCGCCCAACATCTCGACCGCGAGGCGTGCCCGGGTCAGCGGCGTCCTCAGATCATGGGAGATCCCCGCCAGCATCAGGGCGCGGTCCTTGTCGAGGGTCTCCAGGTCGCGCACCATCCGGTTGAACGCGACGGCGACGGCCGCCAATTCCTCCGGTCCGTTTTCCGGCAGATGCGGCACGGCCAAACCCGCCCCTACCTGCTGCGCCGCGCGTTCCAAATCTGCCAGCGGCCGGTTGATCTTGCGGTTGATCAAAAGCGCTCCCGCGAGACCGATGACGACGCCGGCGAGCGACATCGCCAGCCACGTATAGAAATTGCTGGCGACGATACCTTTGGCTTCGGTCACCACCCAGAGCCGTCGATCGCCGGCATGGGCCTCCAGCCAGAGCGCCTCGTCCGGTGCCGGCGTGATGACGATCGTCCGGCCGGGCAGAAGGACCTGCATGCGGGCGACGAAAATGCGCGAGAGCCAGTTCGAGGCGGACCCCGCGGGCGGCCCGTCGCGTTCGATGCGCAACGGGCCGACAGCGGCGCCCGTAATGATACGGTCGCGTTCCGTCGGCTCCGATGAGGCCAGCGTTTGTTCGAGGACGGTCAGGTAGCGGCCCGTCAGGTCGGCAAGCTGGTTCGCCCGCGGCACCTGCACGATCAGCAGATGACCCACAATGGTCAGGAGCTGCCCTCCCAGCACCAGACCGACCACCAGCGCCGCGTTCCGGGCGAGCAGGGACCGTGGCCAGCCGAGCGGCGGGCGCCGGCTCACGATGGCTCGTCGAGGACAAGCGGCACATAGACGTAGCCGTGACTCCGGACGGTCTGGATCAGTTCGGGCTTCGACGGATCGATCTCGATGAGTTGCCGCAGGCGATGGACCTGCAGATCAACGCTGCGGTCCATCACAGCGACGCCGCTCCCTTTGGTGAGGTCGAGCAGCTGCTCCCTTGACAAGGGCCGCCCCGGCCTCGCGACCAGCGCATGGAGCATCGCGAATTCGCCGGTCGTGAGACGATGTTCGGTGTCGCCGCGCGTCAGCTTGCGAGTGCTCAGATGCAAGACGAAGCTGCCGATCCCGATCCTGCCCTCGGTGACCGGTATCCCGGTCGTCGTCCTGGTACGGCGGCGCAGGACGGCCCCGATCCGCGCGAGTAGTTCCCGGGGGTTGAACGGCTTGGCCAGATAATCGTCCGCGCCCATCTCGAGGCCGATGATTCGGTCGATGTCTGCTCCCCTGGCGGTCAGCATGATGACCGGGATGTCGTTGCCCTCGGCCCTGAGACGGCGACAGATCGCGAGCCCGTCCTCGCCGGGCATCATCAGGTCGAGCACGAGGCAATCGAAACGCTCGCGCGCGAGCAACCGATCCATCTGGATGGCGTCGGCCGCCGTTCGCGCCGCGAGCCGGTTGAGCTTCAGGTAGCGTTCGAGGAGCGACCGGATCTCGACGTCGTCATCGACGATCAGCACGGAATGGGCCTGCTCCATCGAGGTTCCTCACCTGGCCAATGCATTTTCGGCGCATCGGGGCGCGGGGTCCAGTGACTGGGATGTTTCCAAAGATTTCGAGGCGGCGGCGCTGAAACCAACGGAAACACGAATGCCGCTCCCGGAAATGCTGGCGGAACGGGGGTCTTGCACTCTGATCCCCGACGCCACTGATGGCGCCGCCCAACTTAGGGAGACATTTCCATGTCCCGCACGTTCACGACCATCGCAGCCGCCTCCATCCTGATCGCCGGCACGACCCTCGCTCAGGCTCAGTGGAGCCGTAGCGGCAGCGCGACCGGCCCCGCTGGCCGCTCCGTCACCAGTCAGGGTGGCGGCTCCTGCGCCGGCGGCACCTGCAATTTCGGCGGCTCGACGACAGGCCCGCAGGGTCGGACGGCTTCGCGCCAGGGTACCGTGACCCGCACCGCCCCCGGGCAGTTCCAGTCGAGCGGCACCTATACCGGTCCCGGTGGCCGCACCGCGACCCGCAGCGGTTCGTTCACCCGCAACTGATCCAGCCATCCGCCATGGAGAGCGTTGCCGGCCCGGCGAAGGCTGCAGCCGGCAACCCCCACCCACCAGGAGCGCAACATGCCAGATCCGATGCTGGAAACCCACGCGGGCACGATCCCGTTCGTCGTAGCCTTTGCCGTGATCCTGTGCGGGGCTTTCCTGCGCAGCGGCCTCATCGTCGGGGCCGCCTTCCTGTGGCTCCGATTCTCGGCCTTCGCGCGCAGCCGGAAGGTGTTCCGCCTCTCGCTGGCCGATGGCCAGTTGAGGTCGGAGCTGTTCGCCGCCATTCCGATCCTCGTGCTCGACGCCGCGGCCGTCACGGCCCTCGTCCACGCTGGCTTGCTGACGCCGGCGCCAGCGACGTGGAGCAACGTGCTCGTCACGTTCGCACTGATGTTCGTGCTTTTCGAAATCTGGTTCTACGTCACGCACCGGGCCATGCACACGAGGGCGCTGTTCTTCATTCACCGCCAGCACCACGTGGCGAAGGTCACCGATCCTTTGACGTCGCTGTCTTTTTCGCTGCTCGAGCGGCTCGTCCTGCTGACCGGGGGACTCGGGGCGGCAATCATCCTGTCCCGGACTGTCGGGATCAGCATTGCCGGGCTGGCGATCTATGGCTTGACGAACTACGCGCTGAACGTGCTCGGCCATTCCAACGTCGAGGTGTTCCCCTACTGGTTTGCGCGCTCGCGGCTCGGCCGTTGGCTGGTGACGCCGACGTATCACGCCCTGCATCATGCCCGCTACAGGGGTCACTACGGGCTCTTCACCTCGGTGCTCGACCGCGCGTTCGGCAGCGTCTACGCGGACTACGCGCTGGTGCAGGACCGCGCCGCCGCCGGCCGGGGCCTGACACGCCAGGGTGAGCGGCTGACAGGGGACGCTTCGACCGGCGCTCCGCTATGGCCTGACGTGATCCGGACGAGGCCGGACAGAAGTGCCGGATGGGGCGGTGGCCCCGCGGGGTGATTAACCGGCCGGCGCGAAGTATCGACCCGGCGTGGTTCCGAACTGGCGCTTGAAAAGGGCGATGAAACTCGACGGGTTTTCGAAGCCGACGGCAAAGGCTGCGTCCCCGACGCTGGCTCCACCGCCGATACGCTCCAGCGCCAACATCAAGCGCAACTGCTGCGCCCACGCGCCCACGCCGAGGCTTGTTTCCGACCGGAACAGACGGTCAAGCGTGCTCGGGCTTGCACCGACAAGCGCTGCCAGCACCGGTATGGGCCTTCGCTCGCCGGGATCGGCGCGATACAGCGCGGCCAGCTTGCGCGCCCGCGGATCATTCGGCTCGGGCAGGTGGACCGGCTCTCGCGCCATCGTGGCAATCCCATCGCACAGGACGCGCGCCAACCTGAAACTCTCGCTGTCGTCCGGGTAGGCCCATGGGGCCGCCACCGCGCTAAGGATCAACTCGCGCACCAGCGCCGGAACCTGCAGCACCGCGACTTCCCGCTGCGGTCTCGTCCAAGACACGTCCTGGTTAAGGTAAAGGGTGCGCAACTCGGCAGGAGCGCGCAGCGAAAGTGCATGCACCGTACCGCCTGGAAGCCACAGCGCCCGGTTAGGCGGCAAGATCCAAGATCCGACAGCAGTCTGCACGGAGAGGCAGCCCTCGACGGCAAACATGATCTGGGCGCGCCTGTGGGCATGGGCTACGACAACGCCAGGCAAATAGCGCTCTGCCAGTCCGATCACAGGTCCTTCGGCACTGTCGGGGTCGGTAGCAGTCATTCTGATGAAATATCGTTATTCACTGCCAAGAATACGATAACGCGTCAGGCCGGTCTGAGACAAGGTGACGGCGCCAAAACGATTGGCGTTCTCGCACAGGATCATTCCAATGTTTAACCGATCATTGATCGCCATGGCCGCCATCGCATCTCTCGCTGCCATTCCTGCCGAAGCCGGCAAACTCGGCGTTTTCCAGTCTGGCGAGGCCGGTTTCGATACGCGAACCTACTGGTATGACGACGGCCATGAAGTCACAGTCTTCGACACCCAGTTCGTGCCGGCGCTGACCGAAGCTATGATCGCCGAGATAAGGAACGACAGTTCCAGTCCCATTACACGCGTGGTCGTGACCCACCCCAACCCTGACAAGTTCAACGGGCTTTCGGTGCTGCATAGACTTGGTGCGAAGTCGATCGCCTCGAAGGCAACCGCCGACGCCATGCCCGGGGTCGACGCCTACAAACGCCGTTTCTGGATCAACATCGCCAAGGCGTTCACACCCGAGACCTACCCCGCCTTCGAGCCTGCGACGGAAACGTTCTCCGGACGCAGCACGATCAGGCTCCACTCTGGCGAGACGATCACTCTGTTCGAGCTGAAGAACCCGGGCGTCACTACCACGCAGACGGTGGCGCGCATCGACAGAACCGGCGATCTGATCGTCGGTGATCTCGTGCACCACAATTCCCATGCCTGGCTGGAAGGCGGCATCGTGGACGGCAGGCCGAAGCCCGACGTAGCGGGATGGATCGCGGCGCTCGACGAGTTGCGCAGCCTCGGCGGCAAGATCGTCCGTGGAGGTCGCGGCGATGATGCCCCGGTCGACGTCGCCGTTCTCGACCAGCAGCCTTACCTACGCAGCATGGACGAACTGGTAACCAGCTATGTCGCCGGCCTCGGCGCCGCGCGATCCGAGTTGAACGACCCCGCGACCGCTGCGAAGCATCATGCGACGCTGCAACGGCGTGCGGTTGAGAGGTTCCCGAATCTGCGTCTCGCTTATCTCATCGGCTACGGCGTTTATGGCCTAGTGGGCGGCAAGCTCTGACGGGGTGAGTGCAGGAATCGTCAATCGGCCTTCGAGCCGGTCGAGCCTGGGGTGATGGGCGTCACCGTTCAGCGCGTCTCCAGCCAGCGCGCAAGCGTTGCCGCCACGCCGTCTGCCTCCAGCGCAGCGACGGCAGCACCAAATGCCGAGACGAAGGCGCGCTTGTCCGCGAGGGAGCCGTAGACGTCCCGCATCGCCAGCCAGGCCGAAGGATCCGCCTGCGCAGTCCGCGTCAGGCGGTCCCAATTCGGATCGTTGGGCGCGATGGCGTCGCCCGTTTCCGTCCTGCCAAGGCAATAGCGGCGCCACAACGCGGACAGCAGTGCCAGCCCGCTGAAACGGCCGCCGGTGCGCAACGCGTCCGCGATCGTCGGCACGATGAACTTCGGCTGCCTGTTCGAGCCGTCGAGGCAGAGACGTCGGATCGTGTCGCCCACTTCGGGGTTGGCAAACCGCTCGGCAACGAGCGTCTGGTAAGATCGCAGGTCGGTATTCGGGACCGGCGGCACCTGCGGAATGATCTCCTCGCGCGTGAGCCTATCAAGGAACCCTGCGATCAGCGGATGCCGCATCGCGTCATGCACGAAGTGGATGCCGAGCAGACCGGCGGGGTAAGCGATAGCCGCGTGCCCGCCGTTGAGGATGCGGATTTTCATCAGCTCGAACGGCGAAACGTCCCGCGTGAACGTAACGCCTGCGCTCTCAAGCGGCGGTCGGCCGTCGGAGAACGCGTCCTCCAGCACCCACTGGCTGAACGACTCGCAGAAAACCGGCGAGGCGTCAGCCAATTCGTGGTTCTGCGTCAGCCATGAGCGCTGGGCATCGGTCGTCGCCGGCGTGATGCGGTCCACCATGCCGTTGGGGAAGCGCACGTGGGCCGCGATCCAGTCGGCCAGCGCGTGATCGATCACGCGGGCGAGCCCGATGATAGCGTCCCGCGCGACCTGGCCATTATGGGGGATGTTGTCGCAACTCATGACGGTGAACGCGGGCAGGCCGGCCTCGCGGCGGCGCGCCAGGCCGCCGACGATGCTGCCGAAGACGGTCTTCGGCTCTGCGGGGTTCAGCGCGTCGTGGCGGATGTCAGGATGATCCGCGTCGAAGGCGCGCGTCGCCGTGTCGATGAAGTAGCCGCCCTCGGTGATCGTCAGCGAGACGATGCGGATGGCGGGATCGGCGAGGCGTGCCAGAAGAGTGGGCACGTCCCCGGGTGCAACGAAGTCGATCATGCTGCCGATGACGCGGACGCGACGGCCATGGGCATCCTGCTCGACCAGCGTGGTGAGGAAATCCTGCAGCGCGAGGCGCGCCCTCATCTTGGCGTCGAACGCCGTCACACCCGCGCCGATGATGCCCCAGTCCAGAGCTTGGCCCCGGTTCATCAGGTCGTCGATGTAGACGGCCTGATGCGACCGGTGGAAGTTGCCGACACCGAAATGGACGATGCCCGGCTTGACGTCCGCGCGGTGGTATCTGGGCTTCATCACCTCTGGCGGCAGCCGGTCCAGCGTGGTGAGCGACAGTAGGAGAGGGCGCCCCACTGGCGTCAGCTCATCCATTGGCCACCGTCGACATTGAAAGTCTGCGCCACCACGTAGTCGCTCTCCGCGGAGGCGAGGAAGATGGCGCAGCCCACGTGGTCCTCCGGCCGGCCCATGCGGCCGTAGGGTACGCCTTCGCCGACCAGCCGCTTCTTCTCGCCGGGCGCCCGGCCTTCATGCTTTGCGAACAGGGCGTCCACCTCGTCCCACATCGGCGTGTCGACTACACCGGGCGAGATGCCGTTGACGTTGATCCCGTGCTTGACGAGTGCCAACCCGGCCGATTGCGTGAGGCTGATGACCGCGGCCTTGGAGGCGCAGTAGACCGCCACCAGCGGCTCGCCACGCCGTCCGGCCTGGGACGCCATGTTGATGATCCTGCCGCCCTTTCCACGCGCGATCATGGAATTTGCGGCCGCTTGCAGCATGAACAGCGTCCCCTTCACGTTGACGGCGAAGACGCGGTCGTAGCTGGCCTCGGTGATGTCGGTGACCGGACCCATGTCGAAGATCGCGGCGTTGTTGACGAGAACGTCGACACCGGCCGCGATGCGCTCGACGTCGGCGATGCACTGCGCAATGGAGGCATGGCGCGTCACGTCCAGCCGCAGCGCGAATGCGCTGCCGCCGATGGCAACGGCCGTCGTTTCCGCTTCGGCCAGATCGATGTCCGCGATACAGACCCGCGCGCCCTCCCGCGTGTAGCCCTCTGCGATGGCGCGGCCGATGCCACGCGCGCCACCGGTGACAATAGCAGTCTTTCCAGCCAGCCTCATGGGCGCAGGACCTTTCCGGATGCGTCGAACCGGTGGACGCGTTCGAGGGGGAAGGCAAAGCGCACCGCGCCGCCGGGTTCAGCCGGGAACTCGCCGGTCGCCCGCGCGACGAGATGGCCGAGTTCGCCGGCGTCGAGGTGCAGGAACGTGTCCGAGCCCAGATGCTCCGCCAGCCGGATCGTGCCGCCATAGGGGCCGTCCGCGCCAAGCGCGACGTGCTCGGGCCGGATGCCGATGGTTGCGGCGCCCATCCTGGCCGCCTCGCCGCCGGCGATGAAGTTCATGCGCGGGGAGCCGATGAACCCGGCGACGAACAGGTTGTCTGGCCGGTTGTACAGCTCAAGCGGCGTGCCCACCTGCTGCACCTGCCCCTTGTCGAGGACCACGATCCGGTCCGCCATCGTCATCGCCTCAACCTGGTCGTGGGTGACGTAAACCATGGTGGACCTAAGCGACTGGTGGAGCTGCGTGATCTCGAGGCGCATCTGCACGCGCAGTGACGCGTCGAGGTTGGAAAGTGGCTCGTCGAACAGGAAGGCCTTGGGCTCACGGACGATGGCGCGGCCGATGGCGACGCGCTGGCGCTGGCCGCCCGAGAGCTGGCCGGGCCTGCGGTCGAGATAGTCCGTCAGGTTCAACGTGCAGGCAGCCCTGTCGACCTTGGCGGCGATTTCGGGCTTGGGCACGTTCGCCATCCTGAGCCCGAAGGCGATGTTGTTGCGCACGCTCATGTGGGGATAGAGCGCGTACGACTGGAACACCATGGCGAGGCCGCGCTTCGCGGCCGGCAGGTCCGTGACGTCCACATCGTCGATGCGGATGGCGCCGCCTGTCGTGTCCTCCAGTCCCGCGATCAGCCT
>CAZVMY010000111.1:0-8174 GCA_964628955.1 uncultured Methylocystis sp. | reverse complement strand
CTGGACGGCAGCGACGCCGTCTCCGACTGGCCGCTGCTGAACGCGCTGCTCAACACGGCATCGGGCGCCACCTGGGTATCGCTGCACCATGGCGGGGGCGTCGGCATGGGCTTCTCGCAGCATGCGGGGATGGTGATCGTCGCGGACGGCACGGCGGACGCGGCGCGCCGGCTGGAACGCGTGCTCTGGAACGACCCCGGCACCGGCGTGATGCGCCATGCCGACGCGGGCTACGCGATCGCGATCGACTGCGCGCGTGAGCAGGGGCTGAAGCTGCCGATGGTGGGTTGAACGATCGTCCGGAGAGGCGCCTCATCCTGAGGTACGAGGCGAAGCCGAGCTTCGAAAGATGATCCCGGCCGAGGACGGCACCCTGCGGGCATCCTTCGAGGCTCGCTGCGCTCGCACCTCAGGATGAGGAGGCAGGTGCGGCCACCCGCGCCGCCAGCCCGAGCAGGTGCGCTTCGATCGCGTGCGGCTGGATCACGGCCAGCCGGATCAGATCGTCGAAGCGGCGCGACAGCAGCCGGATGTGCTCGCTGGCGTTGAGCACCAGATAGCTCGGGCCGAGATAGACCACGGCGCGTTGCTGGCCGAACAGCGTGAAGGGCGCCGAATAGGTCTGGCGCAGGTCGTAGAGGAACATCCGGAAAGCGGGATAGAGCTGGTGGACCAGCGCCGCCATCTCCTCGAGCTGGGCGACGCGCACCGCGCGGTCGAGGCCAGCCCACTGGCCCCGCCCCGCCGCAAATGTCTCCAGCGCCTCGACGGTGGCGCAGACCTCCATCTCGCTGCCCTCCTCGATCATTGCTCGGATGCGCTGGCGCTTCTCCTCGAGCGAAAAGCCCGGATCGCCGGCGAGCGCCGCCTCGTATTCGTGGCGCACCACGGAATCGAGCTTGGTGAAGTCCGGAAAGGTCATCGGCACGGTGCGGACCTTGCGGCCAGCCGCCTCCGCCTGCCAGCGCAGGAACCGGTCGTCGATCGGCGCATGGGCCTGCGGCTCGAACTGGAGCATCGCCTCCAGCATCTCGGCGCCGATCTGCTCGCGCACGGTCAGGCCGAGCAGCCAGTCGACCGAGACGCGGCAGCCGCGGGCGATCGCGACCAGCGTCTCGGCGCGCGGCAGGCGGTCGTTCTGGGGCGAGAGCAGCTGCGAAAGCGTCGAGCGGTCGATGCCGAGCTGGCGCGCGAAGGCCGACTGGCTGCCGGTCCGGCGCGCCATGACGCGCTCCAGGCGCTCGCGAAAGGCCTGCGCCGCGGCCGGATGCGCCATGAATGCCCCGTTTGTTGATAACTATCACTAACTGCGTGTCATATGTCGCGTAGTTTATCTTTCGTTGCAATCTGCAACGGAATGCCACAAATGTAGCGTTGCGGACATCAACGCTCAAAGGCATTCTGATTCAGGTGCTTGGGGCGATTCATCAATGCGTGACCGAAGGGTGGCCAGGCTCGATCGCGGCATCGAATGGCCGACAATCGCTCTCGCGGTCGTGATCTACGGCGGCTGGCTGGCGTTGACGTTCATCCACGAGGTCGTGCCGCTTCCCGTCCTCGTCTTGCTCGGCGGCTGGCTGACGGCCTGGCATGCCTCGCTGCAGCACGAGATCATCCATGGCCATCCGACACGGTGGCGGCGCTTCAACCGCGCGCTCGGCACGCCGCCGCTGTTTCTCTGGCTGACCTTCGAGAGCTACCGGGCGACGCATCTCGTGCATCACCGCGACGAGCGGCTGACCGATCCGCTCGACGATCCGGAATCGTTCTACTGGACGCCGGAACAATGGGCGTCGCTCTCGCCGCTGCACCGGCGCTTCGTCGAGATCCAGACTACCCTGCTCGGGCGCCTCACGATCGGCCCGTTCTGGATCGTCGGGCGCTACCTCGGGCGCGAATGGCGCGACGTCGTCCGCGGTGACCGGCGGCAGCGCCGCATCTGGGCGCGCCATGCGCTCCATGTAGGGCTGATCGTCGGCTGGCTGGTCATCGTCTGCGGCATGCCGGTCTGGCTGTATCTCGCCGCCTTCGTCTTTCCGGGCACGGCCCTGATGCTGCTGCGCTCCTTCGCGGAACACCGCGCCGCCGAAGGTGTCGCCGAGCGGACGGCGATCGTCGAGCACGCGCCGCTCCTCGGGCTGCTCTATCTCTACAACAACCTGCACGCCGTGCATCACGAGCAGCCGATGCTGCCGTGGTACATGATCCCCGGCTGGTACCAGGCCAATCGCGGCCGGCTGGTCGCGGCGAACGGCGGGCTGGTCTATGCCGGATATCTCGACGTCGCGCGGCGCTATCTGCTGAAGCCTTATCAGCCGCCGTTACATCCGACCGGGCACAGGGCCGGGAACGGCGTCGCGCTCGAAAGCGCGGCTACGGCCTGAACCGTCAGCGCCGCGTTTCCGGGCTCAGGTCGCGTTCGAGCCTCTGGCTGTAGCGCGACATGCCGAAGCAGCACAGGAAATACACCACCGCGGCAAAGACATAGGCCTCGGTGCCGAAGCCGAGCCAGTTCGGATCGGCCAGCGCGGCTCTGAGCGTCGTGAAGAAATCGAAGATGCCGATCACCAGCACCAGCGTCGTGTCCTTGAAGAAGCCGATGAAGGTGTTGACCTGCGAGGGGATCGTCACCTTGAGCGCCTGCGGCAGGATGATCAGCCGCGTCTTGGTCCAGAAGCCGAGGCCGAGCGAATCCGCCGCCTCGTATTGTCCGTTGGGGATGCTCTGAAGGCCGCCGCGGATCACCTCGGCGAGATAGGCGCTGGCGAACATCACGAAGCCGATCTGCGCCCGGACCAGCCGGTCGATCGTCATTCCCTCCGGCATGAACAGCGGAACGATGATCGCCGACATGAACAGGATGGTGATCAGCGGCACGCCGCGGATCACCTCGATCCAGAGGATCGAGAAGACGCGCAGGATCGGCAGGCGCGAGCGGCGGCCGAGCGCCAGCAGCACCGCGATCGGATAGGCGGCGGCGAGCCCCAGCACCGCCAGCCAGATCGTCACCGGCCAACCGCCCCACAACCGCGTCGGCACGAGCGCCAGGCCAAAGGCGCCGCCGAGCATCAGCCAACCCATCACCGGCAGAAGCACGAGCCAGGCAACGATCAGCTCCCGCCGCCAGAAGCGCCGCATCAGCGACACACCGACCGTGACGGCGAAGATGATCATCATCAGCGCCGGTCGCCAGCGCTCCTCGTAAGGATAGAGACCGAAGACGGAAAACCAGAACTTCTCGCGGATGAAGGCCCAGCAGGCGCCGCCGCGCGCCCGGCAGGCATCGGCCGTGCCGCTCCAGGTGGCATCGACGATCGCCCAGTTGAGCAGCGGCAGCGCGATCGAGGCGACCACGACGATGCAGGCCAGCGTGATCAGCGCGTTCAGCGGCGAGCCGAAATAGGTGCTGCGCAGCCGCATCGTCCACGAGCGGTAGACGACCGGCGGAAGGCTCGCCGCCATGCTCATGGCGCGGACATCCGGTCAGCGCTCATGGATCGCGACCTTCGCGTTGTACCAGTTCATGAAGGCGGAGGTCAGCAGGCTCAGCGCGAGATAGACGGTCATGAACAGCAGCACCGCTTCGACGGCCTGACCGGTCTGGTTCATCGTCGTGTTCGAGACGTGCACGAGATCGGGATAGCCGATCGCTACCGCGAGCGAGGAGTTCTTTGTGAGGCTGAGGAAGTCGCTGGTCAGCGGCGGGATGATGACGCGCAGCGCCTGCGGTAAAATGATCAGACGCATGATGCGGCTGCGCGGCAACCCCAGCGCGCGCGCCGCCTCCCACTGGCCGTGGCTGACCGACTGGATGCCCGAACGCACGATCTCGGCGATGAAGGCGGCCGAATAGAGCGTCAGCCCGACCAGAAGCGCCACGAATTCGGGGCTGAGTCCGATGCCGCCGTCGAAGTTGAAGCCGGCCAGTTCCGGGACGGTGATCGTTACCGGCCAGCCGAGCAACGCGGCGACCAGAAGCGGCAATCCGATGATGAAGGCCAGCGCAAAGGGCAGCAGCGGCCGCGTCTCCCCCGTCGCCTCCTGCCGACGGCGCAGCGATCGCTGCATCATCAGGGTCGCGACGATCCCGACCGCCGCCGCAACGATGACGAAGATCAGGCGGTCGTCCCAGACGAGCCAGGGGATCATCAGCCCCCGGTTCGACAGGAAGACGCCGGGGACCGGGTGCAATGCCTCGCGCGGGCGGGGCAGCGAGTTGATGATCGCGTACCAGAGGAAGAGTTGCAGCAGCAGCGGCGTGTTGCGGACGAGTTCGATGTAGATGCCGACCAGCCGTGCCAGCAGCGGATTGGTGGACAGGCGCATGACGCCGAGCACCACGCCGAGGGTGCCGGCGAACAGGATGCCGAGGACCGCGACGCGGATGGTATTGGCCAGCCCGACCGCGAGCGCCCGCCCGTAGCTGTTCGAAGGCTCATAGGGAATGACGGACTCGCCGATGGCGAAATTCGCCTGCCGGTCGAGATAGCCGTAACCGAACTGGAAACCGCGCGCGGCCATGTTGGCCTGCAGGTTCTGGAACAGCTCCCAGGCGACGAGGGAGACGATCGCGACCACGGCGATCTGGATCGCTGCCCCGCGAAAGCGCGCGTCATTCAGGAGTGACATGCCGGCAGAGCCCGGCGCGGTCATCCTGCGACCGGCTTCCGGTTGTTCGCGATCTGCCAGCGCCATCGGCCATCCCCCTGCCCGGGCCGTATCGAGAGGAGCGGCGCCGCCGCTCCTCCCCGTTCCAGTCAGCGCGCGGGTGGGGCGTAGAGAAGACCGCCTTTGGTCCAGAGGCTGTTCTGGTCACGGTTCAGGCCGAGCGGCGTCGCCGGGCCGAGATGGCGATCGTAGATCTCGCCGTAGTTGCCGAAGGTCTTGACGATCGTCCGCATGTAGGCGCCGTCGGCGGCGCCGAGCGCCGTGCCCATGCCGGGATCGGTCCCGAGCAGCCGCTTGATCCGCGGATCGGTCGACTTGGTCGCCATGTCGTCGACATTCGCCTTCGTGACGCCGAGCTCCTCGGCCTCGATCATGCCGTAGATCGTCCAGGCGACCATGTTGGTCATTTCCTCGTCGCCCTGGCGGATGGCCGGCCCGAGCGGCTCCTTCGACAGGCGCTCGGGCAGGATGATGTGGTCGGCGGGCTTCGCCAGCACCGTGCGGTCGGCGGAGAGGCCGGAGAAGTCGTTGGTATAGACGTCGCAGCGGCCCTGATCATAGGCCCGGCGGAGTTCCTCGGCGTTTTCGATCACGACCGGCTTGAACTGGAGATTGTTGGACCGAAAGTAGTCGGCGAGGTTGAGCTCGGTCGTGGTGCCCGGCTGCACGCAGACCGTCGCGCCGTTCAACTGCTTGGCGGCGGCGATGTTCAGCTTCTTCGGCACCATGATGGCCTGACCGTCGTAGAAGATCACGGCCGGGAAATTGAACTTGTTGACGTTGGTGTCGCGGCTCAGCGTCCAGGTCGTGTTGTTGACGAGGATGTCGACCTCGCCCGACGCCAGCGCCGGGAAGCGCGCCTGCGAGGAGAGCGGCACGAATTCGGCCTTGTTCGGATCGCCGAGGATGGTGATCGCGACGGCGCGGCAGAACTCGACGTTGAACCCGGCCCATTTGCCCTGGCTGTCCGGCGTGCCGAAGCCGGCGAGCGACGGACCCTGCATGCCGCAGCGCAAGGTGCCGCGCGCCTTGATTGCGTCCACGTCCCGACCGGCCATGGCGCCGCCGGCGCTCGCCGCCAATGCCGCCGCCACCAGCGCAAACCTTGCCCAATTTCTCATCAATGCCTCCCCGCCTGATCCCGCTATCGGGATGCTTTCACGCTCCGGACCGACGGGCTGCGCGCATTTGTCGAGCGTGACCCGATCTTCATCGTCCAGCAAGCCGTGAAAGGCACGTTCCGGGCCAGCCGCCGCCCGTATCAGGCCGGCAGCGGGTAGCCGGCCGCACGCGCCGTGCGGTCCCAGTCGAGCGTCCGTGCGAAATCCGCGTGATCCACGGCGACGAAGCCGGCGAGCAGCAACGGCGCTGCCATTGCCTCGAACCACGGCGCGCCGGCCGCCGCGACGAAAGCGGCCTTGAGCCGCGCCACGGCCTCGGCCGTCAGCGCCGGCGAGGCGACCAGGGCGGGGATCGGCGCGACGTCCGTACTTTCCACCACACGCACCTGCGCTGCGAGTTCCGGCAGATGCCGGCGGATCAGGAGATGCCAGAAGCCGTCGAGCGGCCCGACATCGATGTCGCCAGCAACCACCGCATCGAGGATGCGCCGCGCCGTGACGAGATCGCTTCGCATCTCGCGATAGAGCATCGGTCGTTCGTCCGTGCGGTAGCGCAGAAGATGATGCCGGAAGGCGTTGAAGCCGGAATGCGAATGCGACACCGTCCAGCCCGCGCGCCCGCCGAACGTGTCTTCCAGCGTACGGAATTCGCTGTCGGCGCGCACGATCAGGTCCGAGCGATAGACCGCGCGTCCCGCCGCCCAGTCCGCCGCCGGGACCGGCGCCGCGAGCGGCACGACATCCGCCAGCCGCATGGCGATCGGATAGCCGCACATGAAGACGGCGCCGAGATCGCCGCGGTTCCAGAGCACCTCGAGGGGCCGCGGCGCCGGATAGGGGACGTAGTCGAGATCGACCCCGGCGCTTTCCGTGATGCGCGCGAGCAGGGTTTGCCACGCGGCCTCGGCCGAAGCCGTCACGGCATACATCCGCGCGTTGGCGACGAAGCGGCTCATCCGCCAGACCCGATCTCTTCCCTCCGTTTTGCGACGAAGGCATCGAGGTTTTCGGCCACGGCGGGATCGAGCGGCGGCGGCTCGTAGGCGTCGCGCGCGGTCTTCCAGAGCGTGGACGCCCGCGTCGTGGCGTCGCGCGAGCCGGCATCCTGCCAGTTCTCGAAGTTCGTCCAGTCGGACAAGAGCGGCGTGTAGAAGGCCGTCCGGTAGCGCTCCAGCGTATGCGGCTGGTCGAAGAAATTGCCGCCGGGTGCGACGCCCCGGATCGCGTCGAGGCCGATCTCGGCATCGCCGAAGGCCGGCGCCTTCAGCATTTCCGCCCAGCCGCGCAGCATCTCGGCATCGACGATGATCTTTTCCATCGACGCCGTGAGCCCGCCCTCGAGCCAGCCGGCCGCGTGGTTGATCAGATGGCAATGCCCCATGATCGAGGCCCAGAGCGAGAAGCCGGTCTCGTAGGTCGATTGCGCGTCGACCGCCGGCGAGGCGTTGACCGCGCTCGACCGGAACGGGATTTTCAACCGCCGTGCGATCTGCGCACCGCCCAGCGTCGCATGCACGTATTCGGGCGTGCCGAAGGCCGGCGAACCGGTCTTCATGTCGACGTTCGAGGTGAAGCCGCCGATCACCGCCGGCGCGCCCGGCCGGATCATCTGGGTGAGAACGATGATGCCGAGCGCCTCCGCCGTCTGCTGAACCAGCGCGCCGGCGAGCGTCACCGGCGCCATCGCGCCCATCAGCGTGAAGGGCGTGACGACGACGCACTGCCCGGCCTCGGCCATCAGCATGATGCCGTCGAGGATTTCCTCGTCGACGCGGCGCGGCGAGTTGACGTTGGTGACGATCATCAGGCTCGGCCGCGCGCCGAGATCCTCGACCGAGAGGCCATGCTCGATCGCAGCCATCGCGATTCCGTCGGCGGCTGCCACGCCACCGACGCCGCGCGCGGCCCAGACGATGTCCGACAGCTCGACGTGCGAGCGGTACATCGCGAGATGGCGCACCGGCACCGGCAGATCGACAGGCTCGACGACCACGCCGCCCTGCCAGTGCAGGATCCCGAGCTGGTGCGTCACCTTGAGGATGTCGCGGAAGGCGGCGATATCGCCGTAACGCCGGCCGCCCTCGCTGTCGGCGACATGCGGCGCGCCGTTCACGGGTCCGAAATTGACGACGTTGCCGCCGACGTGGAGATGACGCTCGGGATTGCGGGAATGAAGCACGAAGCGCTCGGGCGCATGACGGGCGAATTCGGCGACGAGATCGCGCCCGATACGGACGATGCCGGTCTCATCATCGACGATGGCGCCATTCCGCCGGTAGACCGCGCGCGCCGCGGCGCTGCGGATTTCAAGGCCGATCTCCTCCAGCACCGTGAATGCAGCGTCGATCATCCGCTCGACCTGCTCGGCCGTGAAGATCTCGACCG
>CAZVMY010000110.1:0-8200 GCA_964628955.1 uncultured Methylocystis sp. | reverse complement strand
GGTCGTCGTCCAGGCGGAGCATCAGCGCCTGGCATTCGGGATCGCCGAAGCGGCAGTTGTATTCGATCAGCTTGGGCCCATCTGCCGTCAGCATCAGCCCGGCATAGAGGATCCCGCGATAGGGCGTCTTGCGCGCCGCGAGCGCCTCGAGCGTCGGGCGCACGATTTCCGCCATGGCCTGGTCGAGCAACGCCGGCGTGAGGCGAGGCGCGGGAGAGATCGCGCCCATGCCGCCCGTATTGGGGCCCTGGTCGCCGTCCAGGGCGCGCTTGTGGTCCTTCGCCGTGCCGAACGGCAGCACGCCATCTGCGCCGACGAGACAGAAGAGGCTGACCTCCTCGCCTTCGAGGCATTCCTCGATCACCACATCCGCATCCCCGCCGGCCTCCGCGAACATGCGGTCGACCGCCGCGCAGCCCTCCTCGATGGTCTGGGCCACGACCACGCCTTTGCCGGCCGCCAGCCCGTCGAACTTGACGACGATCGGCGCGCCCATTGCGGCGATATAGGCTTTGGCGGCATTGGCGACGTTGAAGGCCGCATAGGTGGCGGTCGGGATGCCGGCGTCGTCGCAGATTTCCTTCGTGAACGCCTTGGACGCTTCGAGCCGGGCCGCTGCGCGCGTCGGCCCGAACGCTTTGATGCCGGCGAGCGCCAGGTCGTCCACCAGCCCGGCGACGAGCGGCGCCTCGGGGCCGATGACGACCAGATCGATCGCCTGCTGCCGGCAGAACGCGACGACGGCGGCGTGGTCGGCGACGTCGAGCGCGACGTTGCTGCCATGTTCGGCCGTGCCGGGGTTTCCGGGCGCGACATATAGGCGGGACAGCAGCGGACTCCGCGCCAGCGCCATCGCGAGCGCATGTTCGCGCCCGCCGCTCCCGATCAACAGCACCTGCATCGTCGGCCCCCGTTTCGTGGCCGGGGCCTAGCACCAATCCGCGGCCGATCCTACAACGGGCGCTGGTCTCGATCAGGAGCGACCATGACCGATTTGCCCGCCGGCAATCTCACCGAGCGCAGCGTCAGCGAACTTTCGATCGCCCTGAAGCGCACCGTCGAGGACGCGTTCGGCTTCGTGCGCGTGCGCGGCGAGGTCTCCGGCTTTCGCGGCCCGGTCGCGTCGGGCCACGTCTATTTCTGTCTCAAGGATCAGAACGCCCGGCTGGACGCTGTGATCTGGAAGGGCGTCTTTGGCCGCATGCGGTTCCGTCCCGAGGACGGGATGGAAGTGGTCGCGACCGGCAAGGTCACCACCTTTCCCGGGAAATCGACCTATCAGATGGTGATCGAGACGCTGGAACCCGCGGGCGTCGGCGCGCTGCTCCTGCAATTGGAGGAGCGACGCAAGCGACTGGCGGCCGAGGGTCTGTTCGATCCGGCGCGCCGGCAGCTCCTGCCCTATCTGCCCGACGTGATCGGCGTTGTCACCTCGCCGACCGGCGCGGTGATACGGGACATCATCCACCGGATCGCCGACCGTTTTCCGCGTCACGTGCTCGTCTGGCCGGTCCGCGTGCAGGGCGAAACCAGCGCCGCGGAAGTGGCGGCAGCGATCCGCGGCTTCAACGCGCTGGAACCGGGCGGCCGCGTTCCCCGGCCGGACGTGATCATCGTCGCCCGCGGCGGCGGCTCGCTCGAGGACCTGTGGGGGTTCAACGAGGAGATCGTGGTCCGCGCGGCGGCGGAGAGCGGCATCCCGCTGGTCTCCGCGGTCGGTCACGAGACCGACTGGACGCTGATCGACCATGCGTCGGACCTGCGCGCACCGACGCCGACGGCCGCTGCCGAACTGGTGGTGCCGGTGCGCTCCGAGCTGATGACGCGGAGCGGTTCGCTCGGCCTGCGCCTTGCCACCGGCCTGAGGCGATTCATCGAGCGGCGGCGCGCGGAACTGCGCTCCACGCTTCGCGCTCTTCCCACGCCGGAGGCGCTGCTGGCTGCGCCTCGCCAGCGCCTCGACCTTCAGGCGGGCCGGCTGTCGACTGCCCTCGGCCGTGGCCTCGACCGGCGCCGGATCGCGCTCTCCGCGATCGGCGCGCGGCTGCAGCGGCGGTCACCGCACGCGGCGCTTCGCGAGCGCCGCGCCCGGCTGGAGGCCGTGGGCAACCGTCTGGCTCAGGCCGACCGTGTACTGCGGCGCATGCGAGCCGACCGCGTCGTCGGGTTGCACGCACGGCTCGGCACGGCGCTCCGCGTCAGGCTGGCGCAGGAGACCGCGCGGATCACGGACGGCCGGCGGCGGCTCGTCCAGACGCACGGCCGGTTGCTCCCCGCCGTACGGCGGCTTCTCGAACACCGCCGATCGACCCTCGACGCCTCGACCAAGCTGATGGGCAGCCTCGACTATCGCAGCGTATTGGCGCGCGGCTTCGCGCTCGTGCGCAGCCCGGACGGCACCTTGCTGCGTCACGCAGCCGGCGCGCGCCCGGGCGCGCGGATCGAGATCGAGCTGGCCGACGGACGCCTCGCCGCGGTCGTGGGCGACGATCCTGGCGCCGCCGATCCCCGGCCGCGCCGCAAAGCCACGGCGGCAGCACCGCCCGGCGGCGATCTGTTCGGCTGAACCGCGCGCCGCCTGGCCCGATCAGGAGCTTACAGGCCTGCTTCTACCAAGTCGCACTGCCGGCCTCCCCCACCCTCACCCGCCCCGTGAGGGGGCGGGAAGCGGCTGGCGTGGCGGCGAATCTCCGGAATCTTTCGCCGACTGCCCGCTACAGCCGCTCAGCGGCTGAAGAATTCCGGGACGCGCTGCTGTGCGTCGGCCTTGGCGAGCACGTCGGTTCCCGTCAGCGCCTCGCCCGAGCCGTCGCCCGTGAAGGCGAGGCCCGTGCGCTTCTGGATGGCGCGGTTGGGCACGTCGAAATCATGCACGGCTTCCGGGTAGACGATGATCGACGCGGGCTGCCCGGCGGTCATCGTTCGGCCGACGAGTTCGCTGCACGGCGCGGCCGGGGTCCAGGTGTCGGCGCCGCCGATCAGGATCAGCACCGGCAGCCGGGCCTGCCATTCGTTGCGTTCCGCAGCGTCGGCCGGCTGGCGGCAGCCGGGGTAGATCGCGACGGCGGACCGGAAATCCGCACCGCCGTCGCGCGGGGCCTTGGACGCGGCGACGCTCCACAGCACCGTCGAGCCGCCGTTGGACCAGCCGAGCAGATGAACGGCCGCCTTCTCCACGAAGGGCAGGCTCTGCAGGTAGCGCCTGGCACCGTTGGCGTCGTCGATCCGCTCGCGCGTGGCCCGGACCTTGCGGTCCTTGACGAGACATTGCGACGGCAGTCCGCGCGAGCCGAAGCTGTCCGGGAACAGCACCACGAACCCGCGCTCGACCAGTTTCCGGCCCCATTCCGCATGTCGGGGCGTGAGCTCGCCGCGCGATGTCCGCAACCCGCCGCAGCCATGGAGCGCCACGACGGCGGGGAAGGGGCCGGGTCCCGGCGGCTTCAGAAGGGCGCCGTTCAGCACGTCACCGGTGAGCGACGGGAACCGGACGACCTCCTCGCTGCTGGCGAGCGCGACCCGAACCGAACCTGCCTCGATCGCTACCATGGACAGCAGGCAGAGCAGCGCCCGCACGACGCATCCGGCCAGGCTCGTCGCGCGGTCAACCGTGCGGGACATCGAAGGTGTCGGACATGGACCGCGCGGCAGTTTCTCGCTTGTTCTTGCGGCGAATATGCCATCAAGAATGCGACGAACACAAGAATACGGTGTCGCCGCGGGGTCTTCGTGATATCGAGCCGCTGATGAATCGCATGGACCGCTCCTTCACGCCGGGCGTCGAGGCCCAGCTCGAGTACCTGGACGGCGAGTTCCGCATCCTGCGTCAGGGCAGCTTCGTGATCTGCGCCGTGACCGGGGTCGCGATCCCGCTGGAGGATCTGCGCTACTGGAGCGTCGCGCGCCAGGAAGCCTATGCCGGGCCGGACGTGGTGCTTCGGCGCGTCGGCGAACTCGGCCAGCGCTGAAGAGCCTCCAGCAGGGCGGCGTCGAGAGCCGCCGGATCGGAAAAGGTCACGCTGACCGGCAGGCTACGCAGCCCCGCCGGCGCGTCGCGGCCGAGGCGCGCCAGATCCTTCTCCGTGGTCACGAGCAGAAGACCCCGGCTCCGGGCGGCCTCGACCAGTTCGCCGATCTCCGCGGGCGTGTAGACGTGATGGTCCGCAAAGGCCCGGACCATGGCAGGCTCGAGGCCCAGCCCCGTCAGCGTCTCGAAGAACTTGCCGGGACGGCCGATGCCGGCGAAGGCGAGCAGCCGATGGCCCGACAGAGCCACGGCGGCTTCGGGGTCCGGCATCAGGGCGGCATGCAGCAGCGGCAGCCCCGTGCCGGCCGCGAGCGCTTGCGCGGCCGCGCCACCGGGTCCGATCGTGATCAGACGGTCGACGTAGGGAGCCTGTCCGGCAACCGGTGCCCGGAGCGGCCCGGCGGGCATGCAGTGGCCGTTGCCGAAGCCTGCGCCGCCGTCGATCACGGCGATGGACAGTTGTTTTGCGAGTGACGGGTTCTGCAGTCCGTCGTCCATCACGATCACGTCCGCGCCGGTCTCCGCCGCGAGGCGGGCGCCGGCCGCGCGATCGGGACTGACGATGACGGGCGCATGTCGGGCGAGGAGCAAGGCCTCGTCGCCTACCGCGCCGGCGTCATGCCGCGCCGGGTCGACCAGCAGCGGCTGCCGGACCTTCGCGCCGTAGCCGCGTGTCAGGAAGGCGGGCCTGTGGCCGAGCGCGCCGAGCCGCCCGGTGACGGCGATCGCAACCGGAGTCTTGCCCGCGCCGCCGGCGGTGAAGTTCCCGATGCAGACGACCGGGACCGGGGCCGGCGCGCCGGGCCGCGCCATGCGCCGCAGCGTCACCGCGCCATAGATCATGCCCAGTGGCGCGAGAAGCGCGGCGATGAGACCGGGCGGGCGCCACCAGAAGTCCGGCGCTCGCATCAGGAGGGCCACCCGGGAATAGCGGCCAGCAGCGGCTCGATCGCCTGAAGCGTGCGGTCCGCGGCGCCGCGGTGGATGGCGACGACCGCACGCGCGGCAGCGGCACTTCGCGCCATTTCCGGCCCGTCGTCCAGCAGCCGCAGGATCGCGTGGCCCAGATCGTCGGGGTCGGCGACGGCTGTGGCGCCATGCTGCGCGTGCAGCGCCGCGTAGACCTCCGCGAAGTTGCGTACGTGTGGTCCATGCAGGATCGCGCTGCCGAGCGCCGCAGGCTCGATCGGATTGTGGCCGCCGGCGTCGACCAGCGACCCCCCGACGAAGGAGAGCGGCGAGAGCCGGTAGAACAGCCCAAGTTCACCCACGGTGTCGGCCACGTAGCACTGTGTCGCGGCGACGGGCGGTTCGCCGGCGCTGCGCTGCGTCACGGCATGTCCGGCGGCGCGAAGCATCGTCGCGACGGCGCCGCCGCGCTCGGGGTGGCGCGGGGCGACGATCAGCAGGGCGTCGGGATGACGCGCCACGACCCGACGCTGGGCCGCCGCAAGCATGACCTCCTCGCCGTCATGCGTGCTGGCCGCCAGCCAGACCGGACGGGCGCCGATCGCCCGTTTCATGCGATCCAGCGCGGCCTCGTCCGCCGGTAGGGGAGGCGTGTCGAATTTCAGGTTGCCGCTCGCGACGACGCCGGGCGCGCCGAGCAGACGCAGCCGCTCGGCGTCGTCTTCGCTCTGCGTCACGCAGATCGCAAACTGGCCGAGCAGGGCGCCGATCGCGCGCGGCGCCCGTCGCCAGCGCCGGAACGAGCGCTCTGACACCCGCGCGTTCACGAGTGCCAACCGGACGCCCCTGTCGGCGGCGTCCAGCAGCAGGTTCGGCCAGAGTTCTGATTCCGCGAACAGGGCGAGATCGGGCCGCCAGTGATCGAGAAACCGCGCGACGAACCGCGGCATGTCGAGGGGAACGTACTGATGCGGCACATCGTCGGGCAGCCTTCGCCGGGCCACGGCTGCCGAGGTCACCGTTCCCGTCGTGACGAGCACGGTGGCGCGCGCCGCCAGCGGACCGACCAACGGCAGCAGCGACGTGAGTTCGCCGATGCTGGCGCCGTGCAGCCAGATCAGCGGGCCTGCGGGACGTGGCTGCCCGGCGATGCCCTTCCGTTCCGTGATCCGATCCGGGTCCTCCCGGCCGCTCCGCTGCCGCAGGGCCAGCAGCGGCCCGGCCAGCGGTGTCGCGATCAGGCCGGCCAGCCGGTAGGCGACCAGCGCCGGTGGCCGCTCAGCGGGCAAGATCCCGCTCGATGTCCGGTTCCGCAGCCGTGGCCTGTCGCGCAACCTCTCTGGCGGCGGCAACGCTCTCGCGGCCAGCTCCCGGATCGGTACTCCCGACCAGGGCATAGGCCCGCGCGTGCACGGCGTCGAGCGCCTGCTCGACTGCCAGGCGCGCAGCCTCGATCGCCGGCGCAGCCGCGTCCGCCCCAACGCGGATCGGTTCGCCGAGGACCAGCGCGGCACGGCCGAACGGCAGGCCGATGGAGGCGCGATCCCAGCTGTCGAAAACCTTGCGCCGGCTCGTGACGACCGCCAGCGGCAGGATGGGCCGGCCGGAGAGCTGCGCCAGCGTCACGATCCCCCGCCCCGCGACCCGCGACACCTTGGGCACGTCGGCCGTCAGCGAGACCGTCTCGCCTGCCTCCAGCGACGCGAGCATCTGGCGCAGCCCGGCCGCGCCGCCGCGCTTGCGGATCTGGTCGGATCGTTGCGCACCCGAAGCGCGGATCGGCCTGATGCCGAGCGCCGCGCAGGCGGCCGCGTTGATGCCGCCGTCGCCGTGCCGCGAGATCAGCACGCTGAAGCGATCCTGCGGCCGCTTGCCGAAGGGGATCATGAAATGCTGGCCATGCCAGAGCGCGAAGATCGCCGGTTTCAGCGCATCGAACCGCGCATAGGCGTCACCCGGCTCGACGACGAGCGGGTTCGTGCGCTTCAGCAGGTTCAGATAGCCGGCGAGAAGCTGGCCCGCGCCGCGCTGGACCGGCGCCGACCTCAGCACACCCTTCAGCATGGCGCTCGACCGCGCAGCCCGTCAGTGATGGTCCGTCTCCGGATCGAGCAGCCGGTGGAGATGCACGATGAAGTACCGCATCTGCGCGTTGTCCACCGTCTGCTGGGCCTTGGCGCGCCAGACGACGCGCGCCGACGCATAGTCGGGATAGACACCGACGATGTCCACCTTGGACAGGTCCTTGAAGGTGACCCCGTCTAGGTTCTCGAGTTCGCCGCCGAGAACGAGATGCAGGAGTTGCTTGTCAGGCATGCGGCGGCTCCGGATGACGGCTCGATCGGGTTTAGCCAGCGCGGCGACCGGCCGCAATCGGCTCGTGCTAGCGGCGCGGGCCGGACGCCACAAGACCGCTCCAGGCGCCGGCGGCGCGGTGCGCGAGCGCGGCGACACCACCGAAAAGCGCGGGATGGCGAGGAACGGCGCGGTTGTAGACCGGTGAGCTGCCGTCGCCGTCGATCAGCGCTCCGCCGCACTCGCGCAACACGAGATCGGCGGCCGCGATGTCCCAGTCGTGGGCATTGGCCGACGCAACGGCGAGATCGACACGGCCGAGCGCGGCAAGCGAGAGCCGCCAGGCGAGCGAATAGATGCGCGGCCTGAAGTCGAAGGTTTCGTCCATCGCCCGCTCGAGCGTCTCGACGAACGGACGCGGCCCTTCGACGGCGAGCGGCCGGCCGGCATCGCGCCCCAGCTGCGGCAGTGGCCGACCGTTGTGCGTCGCGCCGCGGCCGTGCACCGCGGCGAGCGTTTCGCCGAGCGCCGGGGCATACACGACGCCGGCGATCGGGCGATCGCCGTCCACCACGGCGACCGACACGGCCCATTCCCGCCGGCCGGCGATGAACGAGCGCGTCCCGTCGATCGGATCGACCACGAAAAGGCGGCGACGGTCGAGCCGGACGGCGGTGTCGGCGGTTTCTTCAGACAGCCATCCGTATCCGGGACGCGCCGCGAGCAGCCGCTCGGCGAGCAGGGCGTCGGCGGCGAGATCGGCCTCCGTCACCGGCGAGCCGCCTTCCTTGTGCGCGATCCGCGCCGACGTGCCGCCCTCGGCGAAAAAGCGCATCGCGACCTCGCCAGCCGCCAGCGCCGCGTCGAGCAGCAGCGCCAGGTCGTCGGTCGGATCGCCGGGTTCGGACGCCGTCACATGCGGCCCTAACGCAGCGCGAACACGACCAGCGCGAGCGCGGCCGCGCCCAG
>CAZVMY010000109.1:0-8263 GCA_964628955.1 uncultured Methylocystis sp. | reverse complement strand
CGTGGACTGCAACGCGTAATCATCTGCCATGTTCTCGCGCCAGCGTGAGATCGCGGCCTGAACGGCTGCTACGGCGAGGTCGATGCCCTTCGACCACAGCATGCGCGAGACGAGCAGCAGGCGGAGCGGCGGCGTGGGCGGCAGCAGGACGGGCGTGAAGATGGCCGGATCGACACCGGCTCCCCCAACGATGATCGCCTTGCCGCTGGCGGGCTCGATGCCGAGCGCCCGACCATCGGCGGCATTCTCGAACAGATAGCGCGCGTCCGGCCCGTCCGCAGCCGTTCGGACCAGGAGGCGAAGGGCGCAGGCCCGCACACGCGCGCCCGGTCCGTCTCCTGCGCCGAGAAAACCGAGCCCGGTAACGGCGATGACCCGCCGGCCGATGCCGGCAAGGCGTGCGGCGAGCCCGCCAGCGACGATCGAGCGCAGCGCGATCAGATGGACCAGGTCGGGACGCTCGGCGCCGAAGACGTCCCGAAGACGGCCGATCGTCCGGGCCACGGCGCGCGGATCGAGGCTGCCGCGATCCGCGGCGACATCGATCACGCGGCAGCCCGCGGCCTCGATGATCGTGCGATGCGCCGCCACGCGGCAGGCGACCGCCGCCGTGAAGCCCGCCGCGACCGCAGCCCGCGCCATCGGCAGGAAATGCGAGGCGAAAAACCAGTCCTCGGTCGCGACGAACAGGATTTTCCCGCGGGCGTCGCCGTTCACGGAAGATCGGCGCGCGCTGGTTCCGCTGGCGAAATCCGGATCGCGGTGATTCGGTTGCGCTGCTTGCGCACGACCTGGAACCGGAAGCCGTGGAAGTTGAAGACCTGGCCGGTGTCCGGGATCGTGCGTGCCTCGTGGATGACGAGGCCGGCGATGGTGGTCGCCTCCTCGTCCGGCAGGCTCCAGTCCATCACCCGGTTCAGGTCGCGGATGGGAACGGTGCCGTCCACGTTCACCGACCCGTCCCGCTGGCGGCGGATGCCCGAGAACCCGGTATCGTGCTCGTCCTTGATGTCGCCGACGATCTCTTCGAGGATATCTTCGAGCGTCACGAGGCCCTGCACCTCGCCGTATTCGTCGACGACGAGCGCGAAATGGGTCTTGCGCTTGAGGAAGGCCTTGAGCTGGTCCTGGACCGAGGTGACGTCGGGAACGAACCAGGCTTCGAGCGCCAGATCGTCGATGTCGAGCCTGGTGGCGTCTCCGCCCGCGGCGTCGAGCGCGCGCAGTAGGTCCTTTGCGTGCAGGACGCCCGTGATGTTGTCGGGCTTGTCCTTCCAAAGCGGCAGGCGCGTATAGGGTGATGCCAGCACCTCGCGTACGATGTCCTGTGGTGTGAGGTCGGCATCGATCGTGCGCATCTTGGTGCGGTGCACCATGACGTCGGACACCTCGAGGTCCTTGAGGTTGAGCAGCCCGCCGAGCATGTCGCGGTCGCCTTTGCCGACCGCCCCCTCCTTGTGCATGTAATCGACCTGGCCGCGCAGTTCCTCATGGGCGGACAGGAGTTCCTCGGCCCTGTGGATGTCGATGCCGAACAGCGCCAGCGTGCGCTTGGCGATCCAGTCGGCAGCGCGGGTGAACGGATCGAAGACGCGGTGCAAGAACGCGATCGGCCGGGCAAGCGCGAGCGCCGACGGCTCGGGCCTCGTGATCGCATAGGTCTTCGGCATGACCTCGCAGAACACGAAGATGAGCACCGTCATGATGCCGGTGGCGTAAAGCGCGCCGACCTCGTCGAACAGCGCCACCATGGCGCTCGTGGTCAGCGCCGTGCCGGCGATGTTGGCGATGTTGTTGCCGAGCAGCAGCGTCCCGATCACCCGCTCGCGCGCGTCCGACAGCCGGTCGATGATGCCGGCGCGGCGATCCCCGGCCCGTTCGAGCTGGAGCATCCGGGCTCGAGAACTCGCCGTGAAGGCGGTCTCGGCGAGCGACATCATGCCCGAGAGCAGGAGCAGAGCCACGACCGCCGCGAGCGTCAGCCAGATGAGGATATCGGTCATCGCCGTGCGTTATGTACCAATCATCCCGGTCAGGACGCCGGACTCCCGATCCAGGAGGCGTCATCGTCCTCCGCCAGATCGTCGCGCAGGAAGTCGAGGACCTGACTGGCCGCAACGTCCCGCGCGATGAAGCTTCTACCAATACCGTGCGCGAGAATAAACGTCAGCGTCCCTCGAGACACTTTCTTGTCCTGACGGATCGCGTCGAGCAGATCGTCGGGGCCGGCCGAGAAGCCCCCGATGTCGGCGAGGCGCGTCGGAAGCCCGACGGCTTCGAGATGGCTGCGCACCCGCGTGCTGTCCTGCCCCGGACAAAGGCCGAGCCGGCGCGAGAAATCGAACGCGAGACGCATGCCGATCGCCACCGCCTCGCCATGCACGACACGGCGCCCGTCGTAGCCGGTCACCGCCTCGATGGCGTGGCCGAACGTATGGCCGAGGTTGAGCAGGGCGCGGTCGCCGGTCTCCGTCTCGTCCCGCTCGACGATCGCCGCCTTGGCGGCGCAGCTTAGAGCGACGGCCCGCTCGCGAGCCGGCCCGCCCGCGAAGATCTCGCGCCAGGCACCCGCCTCGAGCCAGCCATAGAACGCTTCGTCGCCGATCAGCCCGTATTTCAGCACTTCGGCATAGCCGGCGCGGAACTCGCGTTCCGAAAGCGTGTCGAGAAGCGCCGTGTCGGCGAAGACCGCGATCGGCTGATGGAAGGCGCCGACGAGGTTCTTGCCGTGACGCGAATTGACGGCGGTCTTGCCGCCGACCGAACTGTCGACCTGAGCCAGCAGGGTCGTGGGAATCTGCACGAGATCGACGCCGCGGCGGACGAGCGCCGCCGCCAGTCCCGCGAGATCGCCGATCACGCCGCCGCCCAACGCAAGGACGAGATCGCGCCGTTCGATCCGGGCCGCGATGATCTGATCGGCGACGTTGGCGAGTTCCGCCAGGGACTTGGTGCCTTCTCCCGGCGGCACGATCACGGTGGAAAACCCGATCCCGGCCGCAGCCAGGCTCGTCTGCAGGGCCGCGAGATGAAGGCCGGCCACGGTCTCGTCCGTCACGATCGCGGCCATGGCGCCGGGCCGGAGCCGTGCGAGGCGATGGCCGACCTCGGCGAGGAGGCCGCGGCCGACCGTGATGTCGTAGGCCCTGCCCGCGAGATCGACCCGGACCGTGTCGAAGCGCGCGGCGCCGCCCGCCGCTGCGGCTGTCGGTCGCTCCATCAGATGGCGAGATGCGTTTCGAGCGCCACCATCACGGCGTCGACGGAAACGTCGTGCGGCGCTTCGCGCGAGATCACGGTGATATCGGCTTCGGCATAGACCGGATGGCGCAGGTCCATCAGCCGTCGCAGGGTCGCTTCCGGATCGCCCGTCTGGAGCAGCGGCCGGTTGCTGCGCTTGCGCACGCGCTTGAGCAGCGTCGCGATCTCCGCCTTCAGCCAGATCGAAACGCCGACCTCGGCGATCTTCTGCCGGGTCTCGGCATTCATGTAGGCGCCGCCACCGGTCGCGAGGACCTTCGGACCGCCGGCGAGAAGCCGCGCGATCACCCGGCGCTCGCCATCCCGAAAGTAGTCTTCGCCGTGGATGGCGAAGATGTCCGGCACCGACATCCCGGCCGCCGTTTCGATCTCTGCATCGGCGTCGACGAAAGGAAGCCGGAGCCGCTGCGCCAGCCGACGGCCGACCGAGCTCTTGCCGCAGCCCATGAGCCCCACGAGCACGATCGGCCGCGTGCCGAGCGCCGTCACGATCCGTGCGCCGCGTCCGCGCTGCGCGGCTGCCCGATCCGCATGGTCGACGTCGTTCAGGAGTTCCACGGACGTCTCCGTGGCATCGGGCGCGGCGCGGCACTCATCGGCGTTTTTCTAGCATGTCATACGCGGGTACGGAACCGGGCCGCCCGGGCTTCCGCGCGACATCGACCGCCCGCCGGCGGCTCAGCCGCACGCGTTGCATTTCCGACCACCTCATGGTCGAACCGGCGCTCGGACCAGGCTGGACCGGAATCGATATCGTGACGACGCTGCTGCGCTTCATCGTTCTGATCGCGATCATCTGCGGGATCGCCTACGGTGCTCTCCATGCGCTCGCGACGTTCTATGAACCGGAGCAGCGCGAGATCACCGTGACGGTCCCGCGGGAGAGGTTCGGCCGGTGAGCCGCAAGCGGGAGGTCGACCTCTTCCTCGACATGCTCGCATCGGAGCGGGGCGCGGCCCGCAACACCCTGCTCGCCTATTCGGCGGATCTGGACGCCTACGCCGGCTTCCTTTCGGGCCGGGGCCGGGCTCCCGCCGAAGCCGGCGCCGAGGATTGCCGTGCCTATCTTGCGACCCTCGCGGACGCCGGACTTAAGCCCTCGTCGGCCGCGCGCAAGCTGTCGGCGATCCGGCAGTTCCACCGGTTTCTCGCGAGCGAGGGCCTGTGCGCGTCCGATCCGACCGCCTCGCTGGCTGCGCCGAAGCGCGGGCGGCCTCTCCCCAAGGTCATGGGAATCGCCGAGGTGGACCGGCTGCTCGCGGTCGCAGCCGAGGGCGTGGACGACGAAACGTGGCCGCGCGCGCAGCGGCTGACGGCCGCCCGCCTGAGCGCCCTTCTCGAGCTGCTCTACGCGACCGGCCTGCGGGTCTCCGAGCTGGTGCAGCTTCCTTTCACGGCGGCGCGCCCGAAACTCGAGATGCTCGCCATCCGCGGCAAGGGCAACAGGGAGCGGCTGGTACCCTTGACCGCGGTCGCCCGTGCCGCGGTCGCCCGCTACGTGGCATTGCAGTTCGAGGCCCGGCCGCCGGGCCGCTGGCTCTTCCCTGCCGACAGCGCGCTCGGCCACCTGCCGCGGCAGGTCTTCGCGCGCGATCTGAAGCGGGCCGCCGCGGCAGCCGGTCTCGACCCGGCGAAGGTCAGTCCTCATGTGCTGCGCCACGCCTTCGCGACGCATCTGCTGCATAACGGGGCCGATCTGCGGGTGGTCCAGCAGCTTCTCGGCCATGCCGACGTCGCCACGACGCAGATCTATACCCATGTGCTCGACGAGCGGGCGACGGCGATGGTGCGTGATCTCCATCCGCTAGCCGACGAGGCGTGAGCGCCAGGGCTGCTCGCGTGATGCCTGGTGCGTATTTCGCGGCAGGAACTTGCCAAATACGGAATCGGTGTATACCTCTACCGACGAACGGTGGTCACGTTGAGCGGCTCGATCGCTCCGGAGTACCCCGGCTTCACATCAGGACGGTGATCGCGGTCGAACGTTGGCGGGTAAAGCTCGGGATCGCGAATCGTGGAATGGGGCAGGATGCTGGGGCTTCGTTTGAAGACGACGGCTTGCGCATCATAGCATGAAGGATGCCCGGTGCGGGCTCTCCGACGTTGCTCGACCTTCGGATGAACGCGCAGGCGTGTCATCTCACTCCGGTCGGCCGGGTTCGGCGCGATCAAGGAGTTGTTCGTCCGGGCTTACCGGCAGTGCCGGCATCTCAGGGATGCCGGATTCGACATAGCCGACCAAGGTCGGCTCTTGACCCGGTGATCGGCATTCAGGCCGCCGCCGGAGGGATCCAGAACAGGACGGATCGATGAGACCTAACAACAACAAGCGCATGCGTGGCCGCAACAACAACAACAATAGCAACCGGCGCGGCCCCAATCCGCTTACCCGCTCCTACGAGTCGAACGGGCCGGACGTGAAGGTTCGCGGCACCGCAGCCCACGTCGCGGAGAAATACGTGCAGCTCGCACGGGATGCGCATTCGTCCGGCGACATCGTGATGGTCGAGAGCTATCTCCAGCACGCCGAGCACTACTACAGGCTGATCGCCGCTGCGCAGCAGCAGTTCCAGCCGCAGCAGAACGGCTATACGCCGCGGGAGTCCGCCGAGTCGGGAGATGAGGACGAGGAGGATTTCGAGAACACCGCGGCCGACCGTTTCACGTTCCGGGCGCCGCAGTCGTATAACCAGCCGGCCCAGGCGAATGGCCAGAACGGCAACTATCCCGCACCGTATCAGGCGGCTGGCGGTTATCAGGGCGGGCAGCCGCAGGCTTATGTCGCCGATACGCCCGGCCTCGGCGATCAGCCGGTGATCGAGGACGGTCCGCACGCGGCCGACAGGCAGGCCTATGACCGCAACGGCGGCGAGCGCCCGTTCGGCCCACGGCCGCCGCGGCCGGACCGGCCGTTCGGCGACCGCAACCGGGTAAACCGCAACGAGCGCGGGCCGGGACGCCCGTTCCGTCCTGATGATCGCGCGCAGCAGCGTCCGCCGCGTTTCGCCGATGCCGGCCCGGCCGAAGACCCGGCGCTGCCCTCCTTCATCACCGCACCCGTGCGCCCCGTCGCCGCCGACGTCGCGGAACCGGCCGACATCGAGACGGCCGCACTTGGCGGGGACGAGGGCGCTCCGAAGGTGAGGCGGCGCCGTGGCCGTCCTCGCCTGCGGCCGGAGGGCGACACCGCGCCGGACCTCATGCCCGACGTCGACGGCCAGCAGGCCGATTGACCGTCAGACCGGGACGACCCGGTCGCCCGGGCGGATCCGACCACCCGCGACCACCTCGGCATAGATGCCGCACTCGTGGTGGCGGAAGCGCTCTTCCAGAAGCGCCACCATGCGCATGTCGCGGCGGCCCGTGCCCGGCTCGACGTCGACTGCGGCGCAGCGGTCGATCCGGCGCGTGACGCGCAGCCGTGCCGCGCCGACCTCGATCTCGCGGTCGACGAGATCGAACTCTCCCCAGGGCGGCAGTCCCTCGAGATGGATGTTGCCGCGGAAGCGGAGCGGATCGAGATCCCGCCGGCCCGCGGCATCGGCGATCGCGCGCACGCTCGCGAGATTGATCAGCGAGACATACCCCGACTTGGAATCCATGAAGCGGAAGCCCGCCGGCGCCTCCAGCAGCCTGACGGGCGCGCGCAGCGCATCGGCACCGACGTGATCGGCGAGGCTCCGTTCGATCGCGGAGCGTCCGTCCAGCGTGGCGAGATCGCCTTCCGCCAGCGTCGCGCCGTTCAGCCGGATGGTCAGCAGACCGGTCGCGTCGTCATAATGCGTCGCGAGTGCGGCCAGCCGCTCATGCCGCATCAGCATGAGGAACTTGACCTTCGGCTGGTGCTCGGGCGCGGTCGGATCGAAGCCGGACGGACCGTTCTCGACCGCGAACATCCGGTCACCCGGAAAGTGCCGGCCCGCGACCAACGCGGCCTCGGCGAGCGGTTCGGGCGACAGACCCTTCACCGGATAGCGTTGCAGGCTCGCGATCGTGAGCGGATTCATTCGGCCTCCAGGGGTTCGTCCCCGATCCGGCGGTTGCAGCCCCAATCGCGCAAGTGTTCCTCCATCGCGTCGACCACGAAGAAGCGCGCGGCGTCCTGATCATAGCCTTCATCGAGCAGCCGGTCGTAATCGGTATGGGCATGGCGAACGCGTGCGGTCAACGCGAGCCAGACCGCGATCTTCACGGGCAGGCCGGAACGGGTCATGCGGGCCGCGCCGTCCCAGACGCTTTGCGCGTCCGCGAGCGGAATGGAAGGCGCCATCCGGCGCAGTTCGAGACGAATGTCGCGATCGAGCCGCGTGCCTCGCGACATGGCGGTGCCAGGACGGTTCCTGCCTCTTTTGGTGGCGGAACCGGACCCCTACATTCTGCCACGAACGGCCGCCGATCCGGGGCCTTACCATCTTCGACCGCGCCGCCATACGGGGCGTCCGTCTTTCGCCGGAAGGGAAAGCCATGAATTTCGAGAAATATACCGAGCGCGCCCGCGGTTTCGTCCAGTCGGCGCAGTCCCTCGCGACCCGCGAGGGCCACCAGCAGTTCGCGCCCGAGCATCTGCTCAAGGTGCTCCTCGACGATCAGGAAGGTCTGGCCAGCGGGCTGATCGACCGCGCGGGCGGGGAATCGCGCCGGGCGCTCGCCGCCACGGAGGCGGCGCTCGGACGGATCGCCAAGGTGAGCGGCTCGGGCGCGGGGCAGGTCTATCTCGCGCCCGGCCTCGCACGCGTCTTCGCGACGGCCGAGAAGGCGGCGGAGAAGGCAGGCGACAGCTTCGTCACGGTCGAACGGCTTCTTCTGGCGCTGGCCCTCGAGAAGGACACCGAGGCCGGCAAGGCGCTGGCCGGCGCCGGCGTGACCCCCCAGGCGCTGAACGGCGCGATCGAGGCCGTGCGCAAGGGCCGCACGGCCGACTCGGCGACCAGCGAGAATTCCTACGACGCGCTCAAGAAATACGCCCGCGACCTGACGGACGCCGCGCGGACCGGCAGGCTCG
>CAZVMY010000108.1:0-8296 GCA_964628955.1 uncultured Methylocystis sp. | reverse complement strand
CTTCTCGCGCTCGGCCTTCATCTGCCGCGCCATCGAGTCCGCGAGGTCGCGCGGCGGCACGATGTCCTTGATCTCGATGCGGGTCACCTTCACGCCCCAGGGCGCCGCGGCGGCATCGACCACCGACAACAGGCGGACGTTGATCTCGTCGCGGTGCGAGAGGAGCTGGTCGAGTTCCATCGAGCCCATGACGGTACGGATGTTGGTCATCACGAGGTTCAACAGCGCCTGCTCGAGGTTCGCGACCTCGTAGCTCGCGCGCGGCGCGTCGAGGATCTGGAAGAACATCACGCCGTCGACGGTGACGCCGGCGTTGTCGCGGGTGATGACCTCCTGCGTCGGGACGTCGAGCACCTGCTCCATGATCATGACCTTGCGGCCGACGCCCTCGATATAGGGCACGACGAGGCCGAGGCCGGGCGTCAGCGTGCGGCTGTACTTGCCGAAGCGCTCGACGGTGTAGTTCATGCCCTGCGGCACCTGCTTGATGCCGGCGGCCAGCGTGACCACGACGAACAGAACGAGGACGATCGCAAAGATCGTGGCGCCTTCGATGACCATCACTATCCCCCGGATGACGCGGCCGGACGGTGCTTCATCGGCACGGCGAACGCAAGGTCGGTGACCGGCCTCGAAGACCTACAGCCAGCCCGACAGTTCCCGCAGCGCGACCGTGCGGATAACGCGTATCCCGGCCTCGCCGTCGTTGAGGCAGGGGACGTAGGCGAACTTCTCGCCGCCGTTGTGCTCGAAGATCTCCCGGTTCTCGACGTTCAGCTCCTCGAGCGTCTCGAGGCAGTCCGAGGTGAAGCCCGGCGCCAGCATCGCGAGGCGCTTCACGCCCTTCTTCGCCAGCGCCTCGACCGTCCGGTCGGTGTAGGGCTGGAGCCACTCGTCCGGCCCGAAGCGGGACTGGAACGTCTGCACGAAGCGGTCGGCCGGCCAGCCGAGCGCCTCCCGCAGCAGCCGCGCGGTCTTGGCGCAGTGGCAATGATAGGGATCGCCCTTGTCGAGGTACTTTTTCGGAACGCCGTGGAAGGTGGCGATCAGGACCTCGGGCTCCCAGTCGAGCGATGCGAGATGCTCTCGCACGCTGTCGGCGAGCGCGTCGACGTAGACCGGATCGTCGTGCCAGGGCGGCGCGACGCGGACCGACGGCTGCCAGCGCATCGTCATGAGGTGCCGGAAGGCCTGGTCCGCCGCAGTCGCGGTGGTGGCGGCGGCGTATTGCGGATAGAGCGGCAGCAGCAGGATGCGGTCGCAGCCCTGCGCCAGCAACCGCTCGATGGCGGGACCCGTCGGCGGATTGCCGTAGCGCATCGCGAAATCCACCACGATCCGGTCAGAAATCTCGCCGAGATGGGCCTGGAGCTTTTCCGCCTGCGAGCGCGTGAACGTCAGGAGCGGACCCTCGTTCCTTTCCTTGTTCCAGATGGTATCGTAATCCTTGCCCTTCTTGCCGGGCCGGAAGGTGAGGATGATGCCCTGCAGGATCGGCTGCCAGATCGCCGCCGGCACCTCGATCACGCGCTTGTCGGACAGGAACTCCGAGAGATAGCGGCGCATGGACCAGTAATCGGTCGCGTCCGGCGTCCCGAGCTGAAGCAGCAGCACGCCTACCTTGCCCGCGACCACGCGCGGATGGTCGCCGGGCAGCATGATCCGGCGGGACGCCACATCGCGACCGGTCACGTCGCCGGCCTTGGGCATGGTATTCATCGCGGTCTCTCCGGCCGGGCGAGCCTTGCCGGCCGGGCAAGCATCGCATCCCCGACATAGGGCGCGTGCCGACGGCTGTCGAGTTTCGCCGGTGTCGCGGCGAAACGAGGCACCTCACCGGCCAGACCGGCATTGTCATGTTCGCGTCGTCGCCGCATGGTCGCCGATGGTGCAAGACTGCCGCAATGGCCGCAACGAGGGCTCCGACCATGACCGACATCACCCGCCGCCACGCCTTCCGGATCGCCGCGGCCGCAGGCCTCGCGGCACCCGTGATCATGGCCGCTTCGCCCGAAGAGGCGCTGGCCCAGGCTGCGTCCGACGGCATGCCGCCGACCTTCACCCTGCTGCTGGTCAACGACATCTACAAGATGGCGGAGGTGAGGGGCCGCGGCGGTTTCGCGCGGCTCGCTGCGGTCGCGCGGGCCGAGCGGTCGAAGCCGGTTCCGGTACTCTATGCCCATGCCGGCGACATGTTCTCGCCCTCGCTGATGTCGGGGTTCGACCAGGGCGCGCACACGGTCGAACTGCTCAACGTGGTGCCGCCGGACATTTTCGTGCCGGGCAACCACGAGTTCGATTTCGGCCGCGAGAACTACGTCAAACTCGTCGGCCAGGCGAAGTTTCCGTTCTTCGCCGCCAACCTGCGCGCGGCGGATGGTGCGGTCCTGCCGCAGCATCAGGACCGCAAGATCCTCGATCTCGGGCCGGTCCGGGTCGGCATTTTCGGTGTTGCGCTGGCCAAGTCGCCGCTCATGTCGAACACGGGCGGGGTGTCGTTCCTCGACGAGATGCAGACGGTGCGCGAGCAGTCGAAGGCACTGCGCGACGGCGGCGCCGACATCGTCGTCGCCGTGACGCATACCGATTTCGCGACCGATCTCGACATCGCGCGTTCGCGCCTCGTCGACGTTCTGCTGACGGGCCACGACCATGATCTGCGGCTCGTCTACGACAACCGCACCGTGATGGTGGAGAGCGGAGAAGAGGGCGAATACGTCACCGCCATCGACGTCTATGCGACGATCGGCGAGCGCGACGGCAAGCGGTCCGTGACGTGGCTGCCGCGTTTCCGGGTCATCGATTCGGGCACGGTGACGCCGGACCCGGCGGCGCTCCAGATCGTGAAAGGCTACGAGGCGGAACTCTCGAAGGAACTCGACGTCAGCCTCGGCACCACCGCGACGCCGCTCGACAGTCGTAGCGCCACCGTGCGCTCGCAGGAGGCCGCGATCGGCAACCTGATCGCCGACGCCATCCGCGCCCAGACCGGTGCCGACGTCGCCATCACGAACGGCGGCGGCATCCGCGCCAACAAGCAGTATGCGGCCGGGACCGTGCTGACGCGGCGCGACATCCTCTCCGAGCTTCCGTTCGGCAACGCGACCGTGATGGTCGAGATCACCGGCAAGGACATCAAGGATGCGCTGGAAAACGGCGTCAGCCAGATCGACAACCGTGCCGGACGCTTCCCGCAGGTGTCGGGCATGGTCGTGACCGTCGATCCAAAGGCGCCGGCCGGCAGCCGCATCCTCTCGATCGAAGTGGGCGGCAAGCCGATCGACCTGGCGGCGACCTACAAGGTGGCCTCGAACGACTTCATGTTCGGCGGCGGCGACGGCTACGCCGCGCTCGGCCGCGGCCGCACGCTGATCGGCAAGACGGACGGCACGCTGATGGCCAACGTCGTGATGGCTCATATCCGCAGGGCCGGCAGTGTCGACGCGAAGGTCGAGGGCCGGATTGTCCTCAGGTGAGACCGGGGCGGGGGCGGGTCGCCTCGCTGCGGGTCTCTCGAAGGACCCGCAGCCGTTCACCGAAGCGCTCGCCCGGTTTCTCGACGAGGCGCCCGAGGGATGGAGCGGTCTGCCGTTCTTCAGGGCCGGATCGGGCGAGCGGGTCTGTGCCGCGCTCGACCTGCGCTGGCGCAACGGAGCGGCCATCCTGCCGCAGCCCGATACCGTGTTCGCGGCGCTGAGGCACGCGCCGCCGGCGATGATTCGCGTCGTGATCCTGGGGCAGGACCCCTATCCGACGCCGGGCGATGCCCACGGCCTCGCCTTCTCGGTCCTGCCGGGACGCGCCGTACCGCGCTCGCTCGCCAACATCTTCCGCGAACTGGCGAGCGATCTCGGCCTGCCGCCGCCGGCCAACGGATGCCTCCTGTCCTGGGCCGAGCAGGGCGTCCTGCTTCTCAACAGCGCACTCACGGTGGAAGCCGGCGCCGCCGGCGCGCATCGCCGGCTCGGCTGGACCGCCCTGGCGGATCAGGCCGTCCGTGCCGTCTCCCAGCAGTCGTCCGGAGCGGTATTCGTCTTGTGGGGCCAGGATGCCGCCGCCCGACGCCCCCTCGTCGACGAGACGAGGCACCTGGTCATCGCCAGCGCGCATCCCTCGCCGCTGTCGGCGAGACGCGGCTTCTTCGGCTCACGGCCGTTTTCACGGGCGAATGCCTGGCTGGCCGCAAAGGGGGGGGACCCGATCGACTGGCGGCTGGCTTAACGTCGCGGCCAGGGCGTCTCCGCGACGGGGGTCACCGGCCCCTTGCCCGAGAACCAGGAGACGAGGTTGTCGACCACGAGCTGACCCATCAGGCGACGCGTGTGCACCGAGGCGGAGCCCACGTGCGGCAGCAGCACGATGTCGGGCAGGTCGATGAGCGCCTGCGGCACGCGTGGTTCGTCCTCGAACACGTCCAGCCCGGCCGACAGGATGGTCTTGTTCTGCAGCGCCTTGATCAGTGCCTGCTCGTCGACGACGCTGCCCCGGCCGACGTTGATCACGATGCCGTCGGCGCCCAGCGCCGAGAGCACCGCCGCGTTAACGAGGTGATGGGTTTCCGGGCCGCCGGGGGCGACGCACATGAGGATGTCGACGTCGCCAGCGAGCGCCTCGGCTGTCGCGTAGTAGGGATAGGCGACGCCCGCCTGCGGCGCGCGGCCGTGGTAGGCGATGGTGATGCCGAAGGCCTGGGCGCGCTCCGCGATCGCCTTGCCGATGCGTCCGAGGCCGATGATGCCCATGCGCCGGCCGCGGAGCGTGGCCGTCAGCGGGAAGCCGCCCTTGAGCCAGCGGCCCTCGCGCAGGAACCGGTCCGACTGGGGCAGCTGCCGCACCGTCGCGATCAGAAGACCGATTGCGAGGTCGGCGACCTCGTCCGTCAGCACGTCCGGCGTGTTGGTGACGACGACGCCGCGCCGTCCGGCATCGGCGGCGTCGATCCCGTCATATCCCACGCCGAAATTGGCGATGATTTCGAGCTTCGGCAACTGCGCCATCAGGGCATCGTCCGCGCGATGCGCATGGAAGCTCCCGCCGAGCGCGCGAACCGAGGCGCCGTGCTCCATCAGCCACGCGTCGCGGTCCGGCGCCTCCCAGAGACGACGCATCGTGAAATGAGTGTCGATCCCGTCCATGATCATCGGCATGGTCGGGCTGAGCAGCAGAACTTCGACGTCTTTCACGGCGGGCTGTCCTCGAGCGGCGGGTGCCGCGCAAGATCGCACGCGGCGCGGTCGAGGCAAGGAAAAACACCGTGCGCGACGGCGCGCTTCAGGCAAGCAGCCGGCGGCGACGGAACGGCAGGCTCAACAGGGCTGCGGCGCCCCAGCCACCGACAAAGCCCGCACCGGCGAGCATGGCGCCCTCCCCGGTCGCCGGAACGCCCGGCTCGAAACTCCGCCATGCAGCCGTCGCGACGTCACGATCGAGGTTGTCGGCGAGAGCCATCACCCGGACCAGCGGGCCGCCGGCGTCCATGTCCTGCCGCTGCCGTTCGAGCGCGGCCAGGCGGCCCGCCGTCGCCGACATGCTCTCGCCCCGGCGCTGCACGAAGGCATCGGGACTGCGCCGAAGCCGGTCGAGCGCGGCCGGACGGTCGAGCCCGGTCCGCGCCGCGTCGTCGTCGAAGGTCGCCATCACACGGCGCAACTCGTCGATCGCGCCGCCCAGCCGCTGCCGGTACTGCTGCGCGAACTCCGGAAGCTGGGACGTGGCCAGCGCGGAGGCAAAGGCGACCGTGAGCGCGAAGGCACGTGCGAGCATCAGGCGAGGGTCCGGAGCGCGTCGCGGACGTCGTCGTCGTCGACCTCCGCAGCCTCTTTCGACACCTTGCATGCGGCGGTACGATGACCGGTACGCATTACCAGGATGATCGTCTCGGTACCCGGGCAGCCGGGATCCTCGCAGGCGATCTCGCTGACGCTGACCGAGACGTCTTCGGCATGGCCAAGCGCCGCGAGGGCCAGCGCCTTCACGCGGGCAAGATCGGCCCGAGGCGGCTCTTTCCTGAGGAAGGAAAGCTTCCACATCGGCGCAACGCGCTCCTTCAGGGCAATGTCAGCAGACCGGCAGTGCCGGCCGCGGTCCCGAACAGCAGTCGCCGGCCGGACGCATCCCAGGCGAGCGCCGTCACCGCGCCGTCGCTCTCGGCGGCCGGGCACACCAGCAGTTCGGCTGCGTCGGTCAACCGCACGAGCATGACGAACCCGTCCTCGTACCCGAGCGCGACGATCAGCGCCGCAGGGTGAAAAGCGACCGCCGTCACCCGGCGCGGCCGCACGCCGCATTCCCGCGGCGCCTTGCCCATCGGGCCGTCCTTCGCCGCGAAGGGCCAGATGATGCAGGCCTCGGCTCCGGAGGTCGCCAGCCAGTTGCCGTCGTGCGACCAGGAGAGTGACCGCGTCTTGGCAGGGTAACCGGTCATGCGCATGTGCGCCTTGTCGACCGTCCGCCAGCCGTGCAGCGCGTTTTCCTGCATGGACGTGACCACGAAGCGTCCGTCCGGCGAAGCCGTGACGTCGATGTGCGAGCCCTTCCAGGCGAGGGGCTCGGGCGGGCTGCCGAGGTTGGGGAACCACAGCGACACGCCGTCATAATGCGCGATCGCGAGCCGATAGCCCTTCGGCATGAAATGCAGCCCGCGCGCGGTGGAGGGCGCCGTGAAACTCTTCACCTCGCCCTTGCGGGTGCGTGCCCGCACCGTCCTGCCGGCCGACCAGGCGAGCGATCCGTCCGGTCCGGGCGCCAGCGCATCGATCCATTTGCCCTGCTCGTCGGCGACGACCCTGGCGGTGCCGTCGGCTTCGATCACCGCAACCCGGCCGCTGTCGTGCCCGGTGAAGAAGCGCTGCGCATCCGCGACCGCGACGAGACAGTCGCCGGCGGCGAGCGTGACGGCCCGCGCCTCGTCCGGCGTCCCGATCAGGGCCGTTCCATTGGTCAGGATCAGCACCGGACGATCGGCCAGGAAGCCGGCCGCGACCACGTGAGTCCCTTCGATCGTGAACGGCGTGACGCGATCGGTCAGCCGGACCATGGCCGCGGCCGACGTCACTCCACCCGCCATGGATAGGTCCAGGTCTCGGTGAGCGCGCGATTGCCTGCCCGCAGAAAGGCGCGGATGTCGGTCGCCTGCCCAGATTCGAGCTGCACGTCGATCGCGGCGCGGAAGCCGTGCGTCTGGGTGTTCGGCACGACGAACGTCCGCACGATGCGGCCAGCGGTCGTCGTCGGGACCACCTGCACCTGATCCGGCGCCGACTGGAAGAACGGCAGCTCGCCGCCGATGAAATCAATGAGGAACCGGGCGGTGTTCGGTCCAGAAGGCTCGCTGGAGCCGAGCGCGCGGGCGCGCGTGCGGTAGCTGTTGAGCGTGTGTCCCCCGGCGGTCTGGCGCTTCTCGTCGAGGAGCGCCGTGATCCGGTAACGCAGCATGCGGCTCTGGCCCGCCTCGAATGGAGTGTTCGACGTCCAGTGGGCCACGATGTTGTCGTTCGTCTCGTCCGCCGTGGGAATCTCGAACAGCTCGATCCGCCCTTCGCCCCAGGAGTCCAGTGGTTCGACCCAGTAGCTCGGCCGCAGATCATAGCGAAGGTCGAGATCCTGGTAGTGCTCGAAGACGCGGTCGCGCTGCATCAGCCCGAAACCGCGCGGATTCGTCTCGAGGAAGGCCGAGCTTCGGGCCTGCATCGGATTGCGCAGCGGCCGCCAGATCCATTCGCCCGTCCCCGAATGGATCAGCAGCCCGTCAGAATCGTGCAGCTCCGAGCGGTAGTCGTCCGATTGCCGCCGGTCGTTCTCTCCCGTGAAGAACATGGACGTCAGCGGCGCGACACCGAGCCGCTGCACTGCCCGGCGCGCGAACAGCGTCGCCGTCACCTCGACCACGCTCTCGCGGGCGGGATAGACGAAGAACTGATAGGCGCCGGTGACCGACTCGCCGTCGAGGAGCGCGTAGATCACCGCGCGATCCGCATTCGCCTCCGGCGTCTCGATCCAGAACTCGCGAAAGACCGGAAACTCCTCCGTCTCCCGCGCACCGACGTTGATCGCGATCCCGCGGGCGGAAAGCCCGTAGCGCTGGCCGCGCCCGAGGAACCGGAAGTAGCTCGCGCCCAGGAAGGAGACGAGTTCGTCGAACACGCGCGGGTCGTTCAGCGTGCTGTGCAGCCTGAACCCGGCGAAACCCGTGCCGATCGGTAGCGGCCGCTCGAAGCGCGTCCGGCCGTAGTCGAAGAGATTGGCGGCATAGGGCACCGGCGCCGCCACCCCTTCGCGGATCAGGTTCACCATCACC